>JAYQOZ010000054.1:0-10231 GCA_038145035.1 Gemmatimonadaceae bacterium
GGTCTACGTCTACAGCCAGGACTTCACGGTCTTCGGCGGTTCGCTCTCCGAGTCCCACGCCTCGAAGATCTGCAAGGTGATGGACCTGGCGATGCAGAACGGCGCGCCGGTCATCGGGCTCAATGACTCCGGTGGCGCGCGCATCCAGGAGGGCGTGGTCTCGCTGGGCGGCTACGCCGACATCTTCCTACGCAACACGCTGGCCTCGGGCGTGGTGCCGCAGATCAGCGCCATCCTCGGGCCCTGCGCCGGCGGGGCGGTGTACTCGCCGGCCATCACCGACTTCGTGTACATGGTGCGCGGCACCAGCTACATGTTCGTGACCGGCCCGAACGTGGTGAAGACGGTCACGCACGAGGACGTCACGATGGAGCAGCTGGGCGGCGCCGACACGCACGGCGGCACCAGCGGCGTCTCGCACTTCACGGCGGCCACGGAGCTGGAGTGCCTCGAGGGCATCCGCCAGCTGATGCGCTTCATCCCCAGCAACAACGTGGACAGCGCGCCGCGTGGCTCGGGAAACGATCCGCGGGACCGCCGCGACGAGGCGCTGCTCGAGATCATCCCCGACAACGCGAACAAGCCCTACGACATCCACGAGGTCATCCGCCGCATCGTCGACGAGGGCGAGATCCTCGAAGTGCAGAAGGACTTCGCGCAGAACATTGTCTGCGCCTTCGCCCACCTCGGCGGGCACTCGGTCGGCATCATCGCCAACCAGCCCGCGGTGCTGGCCGGTGTGCTGGACATCGACGCCTCGGTGAAGGCCGCGCGCTTCATCCGCTTCTGCGATGCCTTCAACATCCCGCTGGTGACCTTCGAGGACGTGCCGGGTTTCCTGCCGGGCGTGGCGCAGGAGCACGGCGGCATCATCAAGCACGGGGCGAAGCTGCTCTACGCCTACTGCGAGGCCACGGTGCCCAAGCTCACCGTGATCACCCGCAAGGCCTACGGCGGCGCCTACGACGTGATGAGCTCCAAGCACATCCGCGGTGACGTGAACCTGGCCTGGCCTACGGCCGAGATCGCGGTGATGGGCCCGAAGGGCGCGGTGGAGATCCTGTTCCGCAAGGAGATTGCCGAGGCCAAGGATCCGCAGGCGGCCACGGACGCGCGGGTGGACGAGTACACGGAGAAGTTCGCGAACCCCTACGTGGCGGCGAGCCGCGGCTACGTGGACGACATCATCGATCCCCGCGACACGCGCCCCCGGTTGATCGACGCGCTCGACGTGCTGCAGGGCAAGCGCCAGTCGAATCCGCCGAAGAAGCACGGGTGCATCCCGCTGTGAGCCCGCGCGCAAGGAAGACGGCACCCAAGACCTCGGCCGCGAAGGGCAGTGCCGCCGCCCGTCCAATCCGGAAGGTCCTCATCGCCAACCGCGGTGAGATCGCGCTGCGCATCGTGCGCGCCTGCCGCGAGCTCGGCATCCTCTCCGTGGCCGTCTACTCCGACGCGGACAAGGCCGCCCCGCACGTGCGTGCCGCGGACGAAGCGGTGCACATCGGGCCGGCGGCGGCGAGCGAGAGCTATCTCAGGGGCGACCATCTCATCGAAGTCGCGCAGCAGGTCGGCGCCGACGCCATCCATCCGGGCTACGGCTTCCTCTCCGAGCGCGAGTGGTTCGCCAGGGCCGTGCGCGATGCCGGGCTGATCTGGATCGGTCCGCCGGCTGAGGCCATTGCGGCGATGGGCTCCAAGACGGCGGCGCGCACGCTGGCCATCGCGGCCGGAACCCCCGTGGTGCCGGGCACCACGCAGGCGCTGAAGGACGCCGCGGAAGCCGAACGGCTGGCCGGCGACTTCGGCTATCCGGTGCTGCTGAAGGCCGCCGCCGGCGGCGGCGGGCAGGGCCTGCGCGTGGTGCGCGAGCCCGGGGAGATCGCCGGCGCCCTCGGGGCGGCCCAGCGCGAGGCCCGGAACGCCTTCGGCGACGACGCGGTCTACATCGAGAAGTACATCGAGGGCCCGCGGCACGTGGAGATCCAGCTCCTCGCCGACATGCACGGCAACTGCGTGTCCCTCGGCGAACGCGAGTGCAGCATCCAGCGGCGTCACCAGAAGATGATCGAGGAATCCCCCTCGGTGGCCGTATCGCCGGAACTCCGCAGGCGGATGGGCGATGCCGCGGTAGCCGCCGCAAAGGCTGCGGGCTACGTGAACGCCGGCACCTGTGAGTTCCTGCTCGATCGGCACGGGAACTTCTATTTCCTCGAGATGAACACGCGCATCCAGGTCGAGCACCCCGTGACCGAGCTGGTGATGGGAGTCGACCTGGTGCAGTGGCAGCTGCGCATCGCGCAGGGCGAGCGGCTGCCGTTCACCGAGACGCCGGAGCCGAAGGGATGGGCCATCGAGTGCCGCATCACCTCGGAGGATCCGGCCAACGGCTTCCTGCCGAGCACCGGGCGCATCACGCACCTGCAGCTGCCGGCAGGGCCAGGCGTGCGCTGGGACGGTGGCATCACCACGGGCTCCGAGGTCGGGCTCTCGTACGACCCGATGCTGGCAAAGCTGATCGTCCATGCCCCCACGCGCGCGCTGGCCATCGCGCGGATGGAGCGTGCGCTGCGCGAGCTGGTGATCTACGGCGTGGAGACCTCGCGCGAGTTCCACCTGCGGATGATGGCCGATCCGGACTATCGCAGCGGCGACATCACCATCCAGTGGCTGGAGCGGAAGCTTCCGGAGATCCTGGCGCTCAGGCCCTCGGCGGAGACGCAGCGGGCGATCGCCGTTGCGGCCGCGCTGTTGGCGGATGCGGATCGCGGCGCCAAGCCGCAGATGGCGTCCCCGTCGCCGGCTGGCCACGGGCAGTCGGGGACGGCAGCCGGTCCGGGCCCGGGTGGTGTGCCGATGACGACGCGCACGGCCTGGGCCGCGCTGGCGCGGCGCGAAGGATTGCGCTGATCGTGCCGCGCGGCGCCCGGGGCAGGTCCGCGCATCGGAAGGGGGCGTCGTCGAGGACGGCACCCACCGCCCCGGCACGCACGCTCACGCTGGAGATCGAGTCGCTGGCCTCAGGCGGTGATGGCGTGGCGCGCGCCGATGGCCTCGTGGTGTTCACCCCGCGTACGGCGCCCGGAGATCGACTGCGGGCGAGCGTGACGGTCAACGGCCGCGTTGGGCGTGGCCAGATGCTGGAACTCGAACAGCCGGGCCCAAGCCGCGTGGCGCCGGCCTGCCCGCACTACGCGGCGCCGGATCGCTGCGGCGGCTGCCAGTGGCAGCACGTGTCGCTCGAGGCCCAGCGCGCGGCCAAGCAGGCCATGCTGCGGGACGCCTTTCAGCGGATCGCGAAGGTCGAGATTCCGCTGCCGACCATCCACGGGGGCGACGGATGGCGCTATCGCCGCTCGCTCACGCTTGCGATGCGCCGCGGGCAGGACGGCGCGTGGCGCGCCGGGCTGCGCGCCTTCGACGACCCCGAGGACGTGTTCGCGCTGGCCGATTGCCACATCACCGCCCCGGAGGTGCTGACGGCCTGGCGCGAGGTGCTCGCGGCCGCCGCACATTTCCCCGATGAGCCGCGCCTGCGCGGCACCGTGCGCGTGATCGGCGAGCGGCCGCACTTCACGCTCGAGGGCGGACGCGAGTGGGCGGCGCTCTCGGAGTTTCTCGATGCGACGCCGTCGCTCGCTGCCCTGTGGTGGCAGGCCGACGGCAAGCGGCGGCATCTCCTGGCGGATCGCCGGCCCGCGGGCGAACCGGGTGGGAGCTTCGCGCAGGTGAATCCGGCAATGGCGGCACGGCTACACGCGGACGTGCTGCGGCGTACGATGCAGCACGAGCCGGGCAGGGTGGTGGATGCGTTCAGCGGAGCCGGTGATACGGCGGTCGCGATCGCGGAGCAGGGTGTGACCGTCGTGGCCATCGAGATGGACGAGGAGGCCACGCGCTACGCCGCCGGGCGCCTACCCGCGGACCGGGGCTCGACGGCGGTGGCGGCGCGCGTCGAGGACGTGCTCGCGCTGCAGCTGCCGGCGGATGTGGTCATCCTGAATCCACCCCGCAGCGGCGTGGACGCAAAGGTCACCGCAGTGCTCGCGACCGCCACGCCGGCGCCGAAGGCCATCATCTATGTGAGTTGCGATCCCGCCACGCTCGCCCGCGACGTGGCGCGCCTGCCGGGCTGGCGGGTGCATGAGGTGGTCTGCTACGACCTGTTCCCGCAGACGGCGCACGTGGAAACGCTGTGCGAGCTGCGACCGGAGGCGGCGTGAAGTACATCGTGGATATCGACGGTGAGCGTCAGGATGTGGAACTCGCCGAGGGGCAGGCAACCGCGCAGGGCACGACAGGCCTGGCCTCGCTGATTGAGATCCCGGGCAGCCCGGTGCGCGTCGTCACGGTCGATGGCCAGCAGTATCAGGTCGTCGCGCGGCGCGAGGGCCCGAAGGGCCGCTATGTGATCTGGATGAACGGCTGGCGCGTCGAGGCCGAGGCGCTCGACGAGCGCCAGCGCGCCCTCCGGGACCTGCGGGCCGCCAACGCGGTCGCGGCCGGGCCGGCGCCCGTAGTTGCGCCGATGCCAGGGCTCATCGTGCGGGTGCACGTGGAGGCGGGTGTGCAGGTCGAGGCCGGCCAGCCCATCGTCGTGATGGAGGCGATGAAGATGGAGAACGAGTTGCGGGCAACCGCTGCCGGCACCGTGAAGGCCATCCTCGTGCGGCCGGGGCAGGCCGTGGAGAAGGGGGCGGTCCTGGTGGAGATGGCCTAGGTGTAATGACGCAGCACGTTGTTGACAGGTGCTGGGCGATTCCTTCGGCGAACACCAGCAAGCTGGCCTCGCCGAGGATCCGCGGCTCGTCCGGGCCGCTTGGGGACGTGCTCACCCTGCGCTACTTGTCCGGCCTCTCCGGCAACGGTAGCTGCTCTCCCCTCGTCATTCTCGACGGCGCGAACATCGGGCGCCAGGGTCCCGCCCCGAACCCGAAATTCCCGGGCGGCGTGTTCCCCGAGCAGATGCGGCAGCGGCTCCGGATGACCACACGCATGGAGATCCACGAATCCAGCCTGGCACCGGCCGGGTGCGCCGACTTCGCGGGCTGCGGCTCGATTGTGATCTGGACGCGCTAGGGTGGTCGAAGGGGAGGCCCCCCGGGTTGACCTAAGTCCCTGTCCCCCTTACCCTTCTAGACTGTCCGAAAACGCCCGTAAGGGGGCCGAGACCCGGGTTGCATCCCGCACCGGTGAGGCGTAGCACCTCTCTAGTTGGTTACCACGATGCGTAGCACGTACTCGGCCACCCCCGCCGACCTTGAGCCCAAGTGGTTCATTGTCGATGCCGAAGGGCTGGTTCTCGGTCGCCTCGCGACCGAAGTCGCGCGGATCATCCGCGGCAAGCACAAGCCGATGTTCACGCCCCACATGGATACCGGGGACAACGTGATCGTCATCAACGCGGCGAAGATCCGCGTCACCGGTCGCAAGGCCGAGCAGAAGAATTACTTCAAGCACACGGGCTACATGGGCCACGAGGGCTTCACGCCGCTGGCGTCGATGCTCGCGAAGCACCCGGAGCGCGTGATCGAGAAGGCCGTCTACGGCATGCTGCCGAAGAACGCCCTCGGCCGGCAGAAGCTGCGGCTCAAGCTGCGGGTCTACGCCGATGCGAAGCACCCGCACGCTGCCCAGAAGCCCGAGACACTGACCTTCCCGAAGGCGGAGGCCAAGTAACCCATGGCTGAGAACACGATCCACACCATCGGCCGCCGCAAGGAAGCCGTCTGCCGCGTCTACCTCACGCCCGGCACGGGCAAGTGGGACCTGAACGGCCGCACCCTCGGCGATTACTTCCCGCGCCCGGCCCTCGTGACGGCCATCCAGCAGCCGTTCACGGCGACCGACACGCTCGGCTCGTTTGACGTGAAGGCCAACCTCACCGGCGGCGGCCAGACCGGCCAGGCCGGTGCGCTGCGCCTCGCCATCTCCCGCGCCCTCGTGAAGATCGACGAGGAGCACCGTCGGAAGCTCCGCGACCTGGGCCTGCTCACGCGCGATGCGCGTGCGGTGGAGCGCAAGAAGCCGGGCCGTCCGAAGGCGCGCAAGCGGTTCCAGTTCAGCAAGCGATAGCACTGAAAGACGAAGGACGGGGGACAGAGGACGAAAGACACGACGTCCAACGCTTCCGTCCTCCGTCCGCTCACCGTCGTCTCGTTACGTAGTACGCAGTCGTTACTCAATCTCACAGCCAAGCCGAGCTCCCCTTCGGTGCTGCGCCATCCGCGCAGTGAAGGACGAGCGCTGACGCAAGGCAACGCCCCAACCGACACCACGACAATGTCCTCTCCCACGCTCGACGAACTCCTCAAGGCCGGTGTCCACTTCGGCCACCAGACCCGCCGCTGGAACCCCAAGATGCGCCGCTTCATCTTCGCGGAGCGCAACGGGATCCACATCATCGACCTGCAGAAGACGGTTGCCCAGCTCGAGAAGGCCAAGGAGCTGGCCCGCGCGGTGGTCATGCGCGGCGAGCAGGTCCTCTTTGTCTGCACCAAGCAGCAGCTCGCGGCCATCGTCTCGTCCGAGGCGGAGCGGTCGGGCTCCATGCACATCACCGAGCGCTGGCTCGGCGGCCTGCTGACCAACTTCTCCACGGTCAAGAAGCAGATCCGCAAGCTCAAGGACCTCGAGGCCGGCTCGCAGGAAGGCGGCGCCTTCGAGAACTACACGAAGAAGGAACAGCTGATGATGGCCCGCCAGCGCGACAAGCTCTCGAAGAACCTCGCGGGCATCAAGTCGCTCGGCCGCCTGCCGGGCCTGATGTTCGTCGTGGACGCCAAGAAGGAGCGCATCGCGGTCGACGAGGCCAACAAGCTCGGCATCCCGATCGTCGCCATCTGCGACACGAACTCGGACCCGGACCTCATCACGGTCCCGATCGCCGGCAACGACGACGCGATCCGCTCGGTTGAGCTGATCACGCGCGCCCTGGCCGACACGATCGCCGAGGCCCGTCGTGAGGCGCCGGTGCGCAGCGAGGCCGAGGAGCCGGGCGAGGCGACCACCTGGTCGTCCGAGCGCGGCACCGAGCGCGACCGGAGCGGGGACGACGAGCGGGGCCGCAAGCGCCGCCCGCGTCGTCGCCGCGCCAAGCCGGAGGCCATCGCGGCCCGCCTGAAGGGCGGTGCCGAGGCGACCGAGGCGACCGAGGCCGAAGGGGAAGAGTCGGCCGGGTAAGCCGGCCCTCAAACGCGCCGTGGTCCGAGGGCGCGTCCAGCAGTACCTTTCGTTCGCCGCCGGTCGAGAGTCCCCCAGACGCTCCCGGCGGCGATTCCACACACGTACGCACCACACCTGAGAGACCGATGGCTGCCACGCAGATCAGTGCCAAGGATGTCGCCGAGCTCCGCGCCCGTACCGGCGCGGGGATGATGGATTGCAAGAAGGCCCTCGAGGAGGCCAACGGCGACTTGAACGCCGCCGTGGACATCCTCCGGAAGAAGGGCATCGCGAAGGCCGACAAGCGCGCCGACCGCGCAGCCTCCGAGGGCCAGATCATCATCTGGAACGCCCCGGACGGCAAGACCGCCGCGATGATCGAGCTCAACTGCGAGACTGACTTCGTGGGCCGCAACGAGGAGTTCGTCGCCCTGGCCAGGCAGATGGCTGGGCACGTGGGCCAGGATGCGGGCGTGGACGGGCTCGTGACGGTCGGTGCCGAGGGCGCGTACCTCAATACGCCCTGGTCCCTCGAGGCCGGCCGCTCGGTCGGTGAGATCGTGAAGGCCGCCTCGGCCAAGACCGGCGAGAAGATCGAGCTTCGCCGCGTGGCGCGGTTCAGCACGGCGGGCACGGTGGGTGCGTACCTGCACTTCAACGGCAAGGCCGGCGTGATCGCGGAGATCACCGGCGGCGACGGCGAGCAGGCCAGGGAGCTCGGCAAGCACGTGGCCGAGCACGTGGCCGCCGGCGTGCCGGTGGTGGCGCTCGCGGTGGACAAGAGCGGCGTGAGCCCGGAATACCTCGCCAAGGAGCGCGAGATCTTCGTGGCGCAGGCCGTCGAGAGCGGCAAGCCGCAGGCCATCGCCGAGAAGATGGTCGAGGGGCGCATCGGCAAGCTGCTCGGCGAGATCACGCTGCTCGGCCAGCCCTGGGTGCGTGACGACAAGCAGACAATTGGCGACCTCGTCTCGGCCACGGCCAAGGCGGCGGGACAGCCGCTCGCCGTGAAGCGCTTCGTGCGCTTCAAGATGGGCGAGGCCTGAGCCTCGACGCCGCAATGACGCTCAAGTATCCCAGAGTCCTCCTCAAGCTCTCCGGCGAGGCCCTCGCCGGGGAGAAGGGGTTCGGCTTCGACTTCGAGACCATCCGCGACTTCGCCCGGCAGGTCAAGGCAATCAGCGAGCTCGGGGCACAGGTCGGGATGGTGATCGGTGGCGGCAACATCGTCCGCGGGTCGCAGATCTCGAAGATGGGCATGGACCGCGTGTCCGCTGACTACATGGGGATGCTCGGGACGGTGATCAACGCCCTTGCGTTCCAGGATGTCATGGAACGCGAGGGGCTCGACACACGCGTGATGACCGCAATCAGGATGGAGGAGATTGCGGAGCCGTTCATCCGCCGCCGCGCCATGCGGCACCTGGAAAAGGGCCGCGCGGTGATCTTCGCCGCCGGCACCGGCAATCCGTACTTTTCGACCGATACGGCCGCGGTGCTGCGGGCCATCCAGATGAAGGCCGACGTCATCATCAAGGCCACCAGCGTGGACGGTGTGTACAGCGCCGACCCGAAGCAGGACCCCGACGCGCAGAAGTTCGACCAGATCTCCTACATGGACGTCGTGAGCAAGGAGCTGAAGGTGATGGACCACACGGCCATCACGCTCTGCAAGGAGAACCGGCTGCCCCTCATCGTCCTGAACATCCACACAAAGGGCATTGTCGCCGCCGCGCTGCGGGGCGAGCCTGTGGGGACCCTCGTACAATGAGCGACATCGCAACAATCCTGAAGGACGCCCGGAACGGAATGGAGAAGGGCGTCGAGGCCGCCAGGCGCGAGTTCTCCACCGTGCGCTCCGGCAAGGCCAGCCCCAGCATGCTCGACACCGTGCGGGTCGAGATGTACGGCCAGCTGATGCAGATGAACCAGGTGGCCAACGTCTCCGCGCCGGAGCCGCGCCTGCTGCTCGTCGCGCCCTTCGACAAGGGCCAGGTGAAGGCGGTGGAGAAGGCCATCCGCGAGTCCAACCTCGGGCTGGACCCGGCGGTGCAGGGCCACCAGATCCGCGTGCCGCTGCCGGCGATGAACGAGCAGCGCCGCAAGGAACTGGCGAAGATGCTCCACAAGTATGCCGAGGACGGCCGCATCGCGGTGCGCCACGCGCGCACGCATGGCCGCGACCTGCTCAAGAAGCTGAGCGGCGTCTCCGAGGACGAGGTCAAGCACGCCGAGAAGGACCTGCAGAAGCTGCACGACGAGGAGATCGCGAAGATCGATGCGGCGATGAAGGCGAAGGAAGCCGAAATCATGGAGGTGTGAGGGCTATCGCCCCTCACGACCGGCCATGACCGCCGCCGACCTCCTCGCCAAGGTCCGCCTCCACGGCGTGATCCCGCGGCACGTGGCCATCATCATGGATGGCAACGGCCGCTGGGCGCGCGAGCGGATGCTGCCGCGGCCCATCGGGCACCGGAACGGCATGAAGGCCGTACGCGAGGTGGTCGAGGGCGCGTTGGAGGCCGGCCTCGAGGCGCTGTCGCTGTTCGCGTTCTCGCAGGAGAACTGGCAGCGGCCCCCCGGCGAGGTCACGGCGCTGATGTCCCTGCTGGAGGAGTACATCCAGCAGGAGGCCGACGAGCTGCAGCGGCAGGGCGTTCGCGTGCAGGTGCTCGGCGAGGTGGAGCGCCTGGTGCCGGCGGCGCGTGCCGCGGTGGACCGCGTCGTCGCCCAGACCGCGGGCAATCGCACGCTGACGCTCAACCTGTTCATCTCCTACGGGTCGCGCGCCGAACTCACCCGCGCCGCGCGCCGGATTGCCGAGCAGGTGGCCGCGGGAACGCTGACGCCGGATCAGGTGGACCAGGAGCTGTTTGCCTCGCAGCTGCTGACCGTCGGTTGCCCGGATCCCGACCTCTTGATCCGCACCTCCGGCGAGCAGCGCATCTCGAACTTCCTGCTCTGGCAGCTGGCGTACACCGAGCTGTACATCTCGCCGGTGCTCTGGCCCGATTTCTCGCGCGCCAGCCTGTACGAGGCCATCCTCGAGTTCCAGCGGCGCGACCGG
>JAYQOZ010000055.1:0-9980 GCA_038145035.1 Gemmatimonadaceae bacterium
CTGGGTCAGTTGTTTATAAGAGACAGTCCTTGTCGGACTCACACGCCAAGCTGCAGAAGCGCGCCGGCGGCTGGTGGATCGTGGACCAGGGGTCCACGAACGGCACGTATGTCGGCGGCCGTCGTGTCCAGGGCGAGCAGAAGCTCGAGGGCGCGCCGGACCTGCGCTTCGGTGGCATCAAGAAGACCTTTCGCCCCGTGGCCACTCCGGCCGGCGCGGGCGGCTCGACCCGCGCGATCGCGGCTGTGGACATCGAGTCCCTCCGTCGCAGTCAGCAGCCTCCGAGGACGCCTTCGATGGCGAAGAAGCCCGTGACCGAGGTCGCGCCCAGGAAGTCGGGCTGCGGCGCGGTGATCGCGATCTTTGCCGCCGTGGCGGGCGCTGGGGCTGGCCTGCTCGCGCTCCTTCTCACCACCCCCGGGTGAGCGAATGCAGATAGCGGTTGGCGCCAGTACTGACGTTGGGATGATCCGTCAGGGCAACGAGGACAACTTCTTCGCCGAGGCGGACGAGCGGCGAGGCGTATTCGTCGTCGCCGACGGCATGGGCGGCCACGCGGCCGGCGAGGTCGCCAGCGAGATGGCGGTCCAGATCATCTCGCGACACCTCCTTGCCCTGGCCTCGGTGAAGGACGCCGGGGCGGCCGACCTCATCAGCAAGGCGATGCAGGACGCGAATCGCGCCATCTACGACCGCATGCTCGCCGAGACGGACAAGCAGGGCATGGGCACCACGGCGTCGGTGATGGTGCTCTCCGACCATGGCTACCTGATCGGTCAGATCGGCGACTCGCGCGCGTATCTGCTGCGCGACGGCGCGCTGACGCAGATCACGAAGGACCATTCCTACGTCCAGGAGCAGGTGGACGCGGGACTCCTGACACCGGAGCAGGCCCGCTACCACCCCTACAGCAACGTGATTACGCGCTGCGTGGGTGCGAGCGAGGAGGTGGAGGCCGACATCTACACGGGCGAGCCCCGCGTCGGCGACGTCTTCCTGCTGGCCTCGGATGGCCTCACGGGGATGGTCGACGACCGCCGCCTGCAGCAGCTGCTGCTCGCGCGCTCGGGCCCCGGCCGCATCGTGGACTCGCTGATCGCCGAGGCGAACGGCCGCGGCGGCCTCGACAACATCACCGCGATCGTCATCCAGGTGCTGGGTGTCGATGGCTGACGGCGAGCGGCCCGAGACGGTGGCTGGGCTGGCCGAGCTCTACCTCGGCAACATCCTGTACGCCCTCGAGCGCTGTGCCCTCGCGATGGCCGAGGAAGGGCGGGGGGCGGATGCGCAGTTCTATCGTGGCATTGGGCGGATGCTGGCCGAGGCGCACGGGAAGACCAAGCAGAGCGCGCCTCCGGGCTGACGCTCAGCCGCCCGTTCCCTGAACCGCATGCAGGACCGTCTCGCGCGATAGCGAAGTCCGCCGCACCGTCAGCACCCGCAGCCAGCGGGCGCTCTGGTAGAGTTCCTCGCCGAGGATGGGCAGGTTGATCGCCCCCACGATGCCCTCGTCGGTGAGGCGGCGCACCGTGCCTTCCCTGCTGAGCACCGGCAGGTCCAGGCCCAGCATGCGCTCCTTGCGCGGATAGTCGAGCAGCAGCTCGCCGGGCGTCAGGCCCGCTGTGGCCGCCAGCGCGTCCTCGGCGCGGCGGGCGCGGGGACGGTCGTCGGCCAGCCAGTCGAGGTCCTCCCCCGACAGCTCCACCGCCGGGATCTCGAGTGCGCGCTTGTACAGCCGGCGCTCGCGGATGGCGGCGCGCAGCGCGCGCGGTGGTCCTGCCTCCAACGCGTGCAGGATTCCCTCATCCGTGAAGGCGGCAAGGCGCGCGGCGTCGAGCGTGCCGTCGGTCAGGGCATCCTCCACCAGGCGCTTGTACATCGCCGTCGCGCTGCGGACCGCGTGGTGCCAGTAGACGTTGCGGTACATCTGGTACTTCGCAAAGAGCAGCGATTCCAGTGCCGAGAGCCCCTTCTCGCGCATGCCGACGGTACGGCGGCCGCGGCTGGGATCGTTGAGCAACACCAGCGCGTGCCGCAGGCGGTCCACGTCGATCTCGCCGTAGGCCACCCCGCACATCATCGCGTCGCGCTTCAGGTAGTCGATCTTGTCGAGGTCGATGCTTCCCGAAATCAGCCCCTGCAGCGGTGAGTCGCTCTCCCCGCGCACCAGCGCCAGCACCTGCGCCGGCGCCTCGGCGCCGAACTCCGCACGCAGGACCTCGCCGATCTCGCCCTCGTGAAGCAGCGGCCCCGCCACCATCTCGTGGTGCGGCACGCCCAGCTCCTCGAGCGCGTGCGAGAACGGGTAGTGCCCAATGTCATGCAACAGCGCCGCCGCCACCACGATGCGCCCCTCGGCCTCTTCGAAGGCCTCGGCGCCCGAGGTCTCCCGCAACACCCGCACCGTCTCCTGCGCCAGGTGATACGCCCCCAGCGCGTGCTCAAAGCGCGAGTGCGTTGCCCCCGGATAGACGAGATGGGCAAGCCCCAGCTGGCGCACATAGCGCAGCCGCTGGAACGGCGCCGCGTCGAGCAGCCGCAGGTACGGGCCCTCGATGCGGATGTTGTTCCATAATGGGTCGCGGAGGGTGGGCATCTCTTTCAGACGGAGGACGGAAGACGGCGGTCGGGCCGTCAGGCGGCCCACATCATCCCTTCGGCCCGGCGCCGAGAATATCCTCGGACACCGCCGACCCGAACTTCTTGATATTCTCGCGGAACATCCCCGCGAGCTTCTTCGCCTGCTCGTCGTAGGCCTTCGAGTCCTTCCAGGTGTTGCGCGGGTTCAGGACGTCGTTTGGCACGCCGTCGACGTGCACGGGGAGATGCAGGCCGAAGATCGGGTCCGTGACCGTGCCCACGTTGTCGAGGCGGCCGGCCAGCGCCGCGCGCACCATCGCGCGGGTGTGGGGCAGCTTCATGCGCGAGCCGACGCCGTAGGGGCCGCCGCTCCAGCCGGTGTTCACGAGCCAGACCTTCGCCTCGTGCTTCTTGAGCAGCTCGCCGAGCATCTCGGCGTACTTGGTCGGATGCCACACCAGGAACACGGCGCCGAAGCAGGCGGAGAAGGTGGCCTGCGGCTCCGTCACGCCGCGCTCGGTGCCGGCCAGCTTGGCCGTGTAGCCGGAGAGGAAGTAGTACATCGCCTGCTCGGGGGTGAGCTTGGCAATCGGCGGGAGCACGCCGAAGGCGTCGGCCGTAAGAAACACCACGTGCTGCGGGTGGTTGCCGCGGCCGCTGGGGACATGGTTGCGGATGTAGTGCAGCGGGTACGAGGCGCGGGTATTCTCGGTGATGGCCTGCGAGGCGAAGTCCACCTTCTTCGAGCCCGGCTCCAGCACCACGTTCTCGAGGATGGTGCCAAACATCTCGGTGGTCGCGAAGATGTCGGGCTCCTGCTCCTTCGAGAGGTTGATCACCTTGGCGTAGCAGCCGCCTTCGAAGTTGAACACGCCGTGCTCGCTCCAGCCGTGCTCGTCATCGCCGATGAGACCGCGCTCCGGGTCCGCGGACAGCGTGGTCTTGCCGGTGCCGGAGAGGCCGAAGAACAGTGCCGTGTTGCCCGCCGGCCCGATGTTCGCCGAGCAGTGCATCGAGAGCACGCCCTGCTTGGGCAGGAGGTAGTTCATCACGGTGAACATCGACTTCTTGAGCTCGCCGGCATACCGCGTGCCGCCGATGAGGATCATGCGTCTGCTCAGCGAGAGCACGATGAACGTGCTCGTGCGCGTGCCGTGCCTCGCGGGGTCGGCCTGGAACTCGGGCGCGTGCAGGATGCTGAAGTTCGGCGCGAAGCCCGCGAGTTCGGAGATGTCCGGGCGGATGAACATGTTGCGCACGAAACTCGCGTGCCAGGCATTCGGCGTGACGTAGCGGCAGGAGAGGCGGTAGGCCGTGTCGGCGCCGCAATACAGGTCCTGGATGAAGAGCTGGTCGCGCTCATTCAGGTAGGCGCGCACGTCCGTCAGCAGCGCGTCGAAGTGTGCCTCGCTGATCGGCTGGTTCACCTTGCCCCAGTCCACATCGGACTCGGTGGCGGGCTCCCGCACCACGAACTTGTCGTTTGGCGAGCGGCCGGTATGCGGCGTGGTTACGGCGACAAAGGGGCCCATGTGGGCGAGCTCGCCCTCGTCACGCTTGATGGCAAGCTGGACGAGATCGGGGGCCTCGAGGTTCCAGCGCAGCGTGCCCCTGGGAGCAAGCCCCTGGGCGTTGAGGCCAGTGCTGCTCTCGCGCACGGGGGCGGGGGACGACGTGGTCATGGCAACAGGTTCGGTTAGGAGTCGGAGCCGGCGCTGCGCGTCTGGGCATCGATGACGGCAACTGCGGCCATGTTGACGATTTCCTGGACGTCGGCGTTCTGCTCCAGGATGTGTACGGGGTACTGCATGCCGACGAGGATGGGGCCGATGGCGGTGGCCCCGCCCAGCTGGGTGAGCAGCTTGTAGGCGATGTTGCCGGCGCTGAGGTCGGGGAAGATCAGCACGTTGGCCGCGTCCTTGAGCGCCGAGAACGGATAGCGCGAGGCCAGCACGTCCGGGCTGAACGCCGTGTCCGCCTGCATCTCGCCATCCACGACGATCGACGGGTCGCGCTCGCGTAGCATCCGGACCGCGTCCGCGACCTTCTCGGCCTCCGGGTGCCGTACCGAGCCGAAGTTCGAGAACGACAGCATGGCCACGCGCGGCGCGATGCCGAAGGTCCGCGCCAGCGCGGCCGCCGACCAGCCGATCTGCGCCAGCTGCGGCGCCGTCGGCACGATGTTCACGGTGGTGTCGCCGAAGAACACGATGTGCTTCTCGAACACCAGCATGTAGAGACCGCTCACGAGCCCGTGCCGGCGGTCGGCGCCGATGACCTCCAGCGCCGGCCGGATGGTCTCGGGATAGTGCTTGCCGAGGCCACCGAGCAGTGCATCGGCATCGCCCATGGCCACCATGACGGACCCGAAGGTCGTGGCCCGCGCGATGCGCTGGTTGGCCTCCACCAGCGACATGCCCTTGCGCTGCCGACGCTGCCAGAGGTACTGGGCATACCGGTCGCGCTGGCCGCTGCTGGCGGGCTCCTCGACCACGATGCCCTCCAGCGAGATGCCAAGCTCCTCCGCCGTCGCCCGCACCTTCTCCTTGCGGCCAAGCAGGATGGGATGCGCGATGCCTTCATCCACCAGGATCTGCGCAGCGCGCATGATCTTGGGATCCTCGCCCTCGGGCAGCACCACGCGCTTGGGCGCGTGGCTGGCGCGGGCCACGAGGCCGCGCATCACGCCGCGGGCGCGGCCGCGGCGCGCCTCGAGCTGGTCGCGGTAGGTCTCGAGCTCGATGAACTCGCGGGCCACGCCGCTGGCCACCGCCGCCCAGGCCACCGCCGGCGCCACGCGGAGCAGCACCCGCGGATCGAAGGGGAAGGGGATGAGGTAGTCCGGGCCAAACTTCACGTTCGAGAGTCCGTAGAGGGCGCTCACGCTCTCCGGCACGTCCTCCCTGGCCAGCGCCGCGAGCGCACGCGTCGCCGCCATCTTCATCTCCTCGTTGATCGTCGTCGCCCGCGCGTCGAGCGCGCCACGGAAGATGAACGGGAAGCCCAGGACGTTGTTGACCTGGTTCGGATAGTCCGAGCGCCCGGTGGCGATAATTGCGTCCGAGCGCACGGCGCGCACCTCGTCCGGCAGGATCTCCGGCACCGGATTGGCCAGCGCGAAGATGATCGGGCGCTCGGCCATCTTCGCAATCATCTCGCTACTGACGGCGCCGGCCACGGAGAGGCCGACGAAGACGTCCGCGCCCACCAGCGCGTCAGCGACGGTCCGGCTCTTGGTCTTGTGCGCGAAACGGGCCTTGTAGGGATCCATGTCATCCGGACGCCCCTTATAGATCACGCCGTGACGGTCGCACATCGTGATGTGCTCGCGCTGCACGCCCAGCCGCACGTAGTGCTCGGCCGTGGAGATGGCGGCCGCGCCGGCGCCGGAGAAGACCACGCGGATCCCGGCGATGTCCCTGCCGGTGATCTCGAGCGCGTTCAGCAGGGCCGCGCCGGAGATGATCGCCGTGCCGTGCTGGTCATCGTGGAAGACCGGGATCTTCAGCGTCTTCCGGAGCGTCTCCTCGATGTAGAAGCAGTCGGGGGCCTTGATGTCCTCAAGGTTGATGCCCCCGACCGTCGGCGCGAGCAGCTGGCAGAACTTGATGACGTCGTCCGGCGACTCGGAACCCACCTCAAGGTCGAAGACGTCGAGGTCGGCGAACTGCTTGAAGAGGTTGCCCTTGCCCTCCATCACCGGCTTTCCGGCCAGCGCGCCGATGTTGCCGAGGCCCAGCACGGCGGTGCCGTTGGTCACGACGGCGACGAGGTTGCCCTTGGCCGTGTACCTGTACGCGTCCTCGGGGTTGTTCTTGATCTCCAGGCAGGGCTCGGCGACGCCCGGGGAGTAGGCCAGCGCCAGGTCCCGCTGGTTGGTGAGCGGCTTGGTGGGGACGACGGCAATCTTGCCGGGCCGGCTACGGGCGTGGTATTCGAGGGCGTCCTCTCGTTTCATGCCGCCAAATCTAGCGGGTTGGGGCCCTCGATGGGGGGTGGGAGAACCCCCTAAAGCGTTGTGAGGGAACCCGTTGGCCTTGCCTGGGGTTGTGAGTGAGGACGAAGCCGTATACCCATTGAACATCGTGCCGCTCCCACCGAATCACCCGAGCCGCCCTTTCATCGCCCGACTGCAGTCGGGCTGGGTGCGCGCGCTCGCGCCGCTGGTGGTCGCCCTGCACCTCGTCCTCGCGGTGGCGGTCCCGGTCCTGGATGCCCAGGCCGCGCACGCCGACCGCGTGGTGGTGCACATCGAGGACGCGCAGCAGTCGGACTGCCCAGCCTCCCACACCACGGAGGATTGCCAGCTCTGCCAGCTGCTGACGTCGACGCGTTTCGGTGCATCGACCGCGCTGGCGCCGCTGCCCCCGGCGCTTCAGGCCAGTCCGCGCCCGGAAGACGGCACGAGACAGGGCCAGCCGGCGCCGGCCATCCCCGGTGGCGGATCGCGCGCTCCGCCGCGCGCCTGAGTGGACCCCGCGCCCGCCGGGCGCGGTCGTTGCTTCGCTGGCCCGCAGGTTGACGGGCCCCTCCACAGTCTCCACTCCGTTCGACACTGATGCGCGTCTTCCGTCGCGCGGCCCTCGTGGTCGCGCTTCTCCTCCCGTGGACCACCGGCCTCAAGGCCCAGGGCGTACCCCTGCAGGGCAAGGTGGTCGATGCCGCCACCGGTGCCCCGCTCGCGGCCGCGATCGTGCGTCTCGTCGATGAGCACCGGGAGGTGCGATCGCACGAGGACGGCAGCTTCTCGCTTGGCTTCGTGATGCCAGGCAGCTACCGGCTGACGGTGCACCGCATCGGGTATCGCTCGGACAGCAGGTCCATCGTCGTGGCGTCCGGGATGGCCGCAATCGCCGTGGCCCTGCGCGAGTCGCCGATGCAGATGGAGGCCACCGTGGTGACCGGCCAGGTCATCGAGCGGGGCGCCGCCGACGCCATCAGCTCCACGAACGTGTTGAGCGATGCCAGGCTGGAGCGGCGGCTGGATGGTACGCTGGGCTCCACCGTCGCTGGGACGCCCGGTGTCTCGATGGTCCAGATGGGTCCCGCCACCGCGCGCCCCGTGGTGCGTGGTCTCGGCGGCGACCGGGTGCTGCTGCTCGAGGACGGCCTGCGCGGCGGCGACCTGTCGGGCAGCTCAAATGACCACGCCGTGGCCATCGATCCGATCACCGCGAGGAAGGTCGAGGTGGTGCGCGGGCCGATGTCGCTGCTGTATGGCTCCAGCGCACTGGGCGGCGTGGTCAACGTGATCCGCGAGGAGTTGCCGGGCATCCGGCTCGAGCACCTGCATGGGGCACTGACGATGCAGGGCGCCTCCGCGAACACGGGCGCGACGCTCGGCGGCTTTGCGGAGTTTCCGCTGGCGGGCTTTGCGGTACGCACGGAAGGCAGCTACCGTCGCGCCGGCGACCTCCGGACCCCCGTCGGCCTGCTGCGCAACACGCAGCTCGAGACCCAGGGCGCGGCCGTCGGCGTCTCGCGCGTCGGCGGCTGGGGCCACACGGGCCTCTCGTACCGCGTCTTCGGCAATGACTACGGCATCCCGGGCGGCTTCGGCGGCGCCCACGAGGGAGGCGTGGCCCTCGCGCTGCAGCGCCACATGTTTCGCAGCGAGACCGAGTGGCATCCGGTGGACGGCCCCTTCGAGAACCTGCGTGCGACCGCTTCGTTTTCGGACTATCGCCACCAGGAGCGTTCAAAGTCGGGGGCCCTGGGGACGCGCTTCCAGCAGCTGATGTCCTCCGCCGAGGTGATTGCGAGACACCGACACCGCGGCCCTTTCTCGGGCGGGGCGCTCGGCGTCCGCGCGCAGTACCGCGACATCACGCCCGCCGGGCCCGTCCGTGCGACGCCGACCGCGGACTGGTCGCTGGCCGCCTTCGTGATCGAGGAGTTCGGCAGCGGGCCGCTGCGTGCGCAGGCCGGTCTGCGGTACGACCTGGCGCGGTACATCCCGCTGGCCACCCGCGTGATCGTGGTCGGCACGGACTCGTTGCCGACGCGGACCCGTGACTTCGGCTCGATCTCGGCGTCGGCCGGCGCGCTCTATGCGTTTGACTCCGGGCTGCGGCTGGGGGCCAGCCTCAGCCGCTCGTACCGTACCCCGGACTTCAACGAGCTCTACTCCGACGGGCCACACCTCGCGGCCTACTCGTACGACGTCGGCGACCCGCGGCTGTCGCAGGAGACCGGGCTCGGCCTGGATGTCTTCGCCCGCGTGGAACGGCCGCGCGTCCGCGGCGAGGTGGCGGTGTTCGCCAACCGGATGCAAGGGTACATCTTCCCGCGCAATACGGGTGAGCCGGGCCGCCAGGCGCAGCGCTGGAAGTTCCAGTATTCCAACGAGGACGCCACGCTGGTGGGCGCCGAGGGTGACCTCGAGGTGACGCTGGGGGAGCACGTGGTGCTGGAGGCCACGGCCAGCTACGTGCGCGGGACGATCGCTGGCTCACGGGACAGCATTCCCGGCGTGAACGGGGAGCCGGACCGCCTCGAGTCCCCGTACCTGCCGCTGATGCCGCCCCTCAACGGGCGCGTCGGTCTGCGGCACGAGACCGCGCGCTGGTCACTGGGTGGCGGGGTCCGGCTTGCGGCCGCCCAGACCCTGCTGGGCGACTTCGAGACCGAGACCGCCGGCTACGCCACCGTGGACCTGGGCGCCGGCTGGCGCTTCGTGGTCGGCCCCCGCCTCCACGCGCTCACGCTGCGCGTGGAGAACCTGCTCGACGCCGAGGTGCGCTCACACCTGTCGCGCACGAAGGAGGTCATCCCGGACGCCGGCCGCAACATCTCGCTGCTGTATCGGGTACAGTTCTGATTGCCCTGGGACGCCGGCGCCGTGCCGGCTATCCGTCCCTGACCTCATCCCCCCGGAGTTTCGACCGATGGACCTGCAGTTCCCGCTCCGTCGACTGTCCGCCGTGCTCGTCCTCGGCCTGGTCGCCATCCTCAGTGGTTGCAAGGAGGACCTCACGCTGGATCACGCCGAGGTGGATTTCATGCGCATCACCGTGGCCGGGCAGGCACCGGTACTCGTCAACGCGACCGGCACGGCCTCCGCAACGCTGACCCTCACGCAGGGCGTCGCGACGGCGGTGAACGTGGAGTTCCTCGACGCCACGCAGCAGGATGCGCTCGGGGCGGAGGCCGACCTGTACCAGGCGAACATCACGCCGGCGGCCGGCATCGCGTTTGCACGCAGCAATGCCTTTGGCGGCACCCTGACCGCAAGCGCCACGGGCAGCATCAGCGTGGACTTCGCGATGTTCCACCTGGAGGACGGCGAGGAGGAGTTCGGGCCGTTCCCGGTGACGTTCGTGGTATCGTCGCCACCCACCGTCGTGTCGCGCTGATCGAAGCCTCCGGGGCGCCGGCGGCCGTCGGCGCCCCGTCCCCCG
>JAYQOZ010000056.1:0-9965 GCA_038145035.1 Gemmatimonadaceae bacterium
CTGCGGGTGGCGCTCTCGCTCGGGCGCACGAGGAACGCGGCCCACCGGTTGTTGCCGCTCAGCTCGAGCTGGCTCCCACCTCCGCCGCCCCCTGGTCCGCCACCGGCGGCGGGCGCCGAACCTACCGGGAAGCGATACTCCTTCGCGGAGGACGCCGTGCCGCGCAGCACGACCTCGGCGTCGCCTTCGTTCGGCGCCAGCTCGTAGCCGAACCAGCGGCCGTCGTTGGAGAGCTGGGCGCTGCGGATATTCTTCCAGCCGAGCAGGTCAGCCAGCGTGAGCTGACGTCCTGCCGACGCCGGCGGCGTCCAACGCGAGACGGGCGCCGCATTCGCGGCGCCGTAGGGCAGCGTGAGCTGCGGATTGCCAGGCGCGTCCTGGACATTGCCGGCGCCGGTGCCGGCGCCGGTGCCGCGGGCACGTCCCTCGGGACGCTGCGCGGCGAGCGGTGAGACGGCGAGGCTGGCGACGGCCAGGGCGAGCGAAACGCGGGCGAGGGAAAGGCGGCGCATCGAAGGGAGGTCAGGGTGAAGGACCCTAGATGCTACGTCTGAAGTCCTACCCTCGCTACTGCCCGTCGTCAGAGGTCCGGAGCGCCCACGGCCCGCGAGTTCGTGACGCCGCCGGGGCCAATAACCGTGATCATGGCGACGCGGGTCTGCAGGGTGTCGCCAATCGGAATCGTGAGGGCGATGGGACGCCGCGTGGGCTCGTGGTCCCAGCGTGCGAGCGCGAAGGGGAAGCGGAGCAGCACCGTGCCGTTCGCGTCACGCGCCTCGAGCTGCCAGCCGCCCTGTGGATCCGGCGCCGAGGGCACCGCGGTCATCGCCCGCGGGCGCTCCAGCGCGACGCTGCGGCCGTCCGTGCTACCCGAGACGTAGAGCACCGACTGTCGCGGCAGCGCGGCCATCACGGCCGGGGCGGCCGTGCCGCGGAAGTTCACCACGCCCTCGTACGTGTACGGGCCGAACCAGACGGGATTGCAGTAGCCCATGATGTCGCCGGTGCCGGGGGCCACCGCGTACGCACGCGGGGTCAGGCCCTGCTCCCAGGACCAGGTGTCGTGCGCGCCATCACCGATCGTGCCGCCCGCGATCGGATAGGAGGGATCCGGCCCGGCCGGTCCGCCGCAGGGGGCGTGGAATCGGCCGAAGTTATGCCCGAGTTCGTGCGTTACGGTCTGCCGCGTCCAGTACTCGACATTGAACCACCCCACGGTCACGAGCACCGATGTGCGGGACCCGGGGCCGGAATAACCGCCGCTCCCCGGGATGTAGCCGTAGCCGCTGAATGCCGTGTACGTGAAGCCCACGGGCGGGCGCACGACACCCACCCAGTACCAGTCGGCATACGCGGCATTCGCCACACGTGCCTGATCCAACGCGCTTAGCACCGGAATCCAGAAGCTGCCGTCGCCGCCAGACGGAGCCGTGCCGAACGATGTGCCGACGGAAAACAGCGGCGCGACGCTGGTCTCGATGGCGCCGACCGGCGCCTGCGAGCGCAAATGGCGCAGGTACTCATCCACGTTGGCCACTGACACGTCGCCGGTGATGCCACCGTGCGCGCTGAGGCTGATGGGCACGAAGCGTATGCGCAGGGGGGGCGGCGTGATCGCGTTGATGGAGGTCGGTCCCCCAGTCGGGTACTGATCCGTGACGGGATTCCCGTCCGGTAGCACGCCGCGTGGGTCGCGACGGACCACCCACCGATTGCCCGGCGACAGGTACGTGGCCGGGACCAGGAACTGCGTGGTGGGGTCAGCGAGGCTCGGCGTACCTGCCGCGACAGCCACCTGATTGGTATCGGCCCAGAGCACGGCGCCCCCCGACGCCGTGATGCGCAGCTCGAGCTCGTCCGGTACCCCGAGCGCCGAGGGCGACCGGAGCGCCACGTTGACCACCGCCGCGCGTCCGCCGGTCAGCATCGGGATTGTGCCCGAAGCCGTCTGTGCGCCCTGCGTCCAGCTGACGCCAGCAATCGCGAGATCGAATCCGGCGGGCATGGAGTCGGTGGCCGAGACCACGACGACCGTCGAATCGGACCTGCCTTCGGCGCTGGCCCGGATGATGGCCGTTCCGCTGCCCTCCGCGCGCACGAGCCCCGAGTCGCTGACGGACGCGACGTCTCGCGCGCTTGAGACCCAGGTGACGGATCGCCCGAAGATCGGGCCTCCGGCGGAGTCCCGCAGGGCGGCGGAGAGCTGCTGGCTCCCGATGGCCAGCGGTGAGCGCTGCAGCAGCAGCGTATCCACGGCGATGACCACCGCGGCCACGGGCACGCGCTCCACGGTCACCGCGACGCTCAGTTCCACATTTCCGGTCGAGGCCCGGACGGTCGTCACGCCCGTCCCGACGGCGGTCACGACTCCCGAGTCCGAAACCGTGGCCACGAGCGTGCTCTGCGACTGCCAGGACAGTCGGCGCCCGGCGAGTGCGTTGCCGGCCTTGTCACGCGGCGTGACCACCAGCTGGCGGGACTGTCCGCCCCCCAGCCCGACGTATAGCGTGAGCGTCTCGACATCGGCCGTGAGCGTCGCGACCCTCGAGCCCTCGGTCGGGCTGGTGCAGGCCACCACACCCAGCACCAGGAGGCGGACAGGTCGTCCCGCAAACATCGCAAGCGATCGCCGCAGGGCGTGAAGCTGTGTCATTGTCTAGCGGAGGTGAGCGGTTCGGCGTAACATCGCGTCCGGTACCGGACGCCGCCAGACGAAACGGAGCGGCCCCGGGATCTGTACAAGAGCAACGTACCCCTACTCCTCCCGCCCTTTTCCCAGACCCCCATGCGCCGCACTTCATTAGGCCTCGTTGGCCTGCTGCTCGCCGCATCAGGCGTGCAGCAGCCGTTGCCTGCCCAGAACGCCACGCCGCCCGCGCCAGTGGCTCCTGCGGCCCGCCCGGCTGACGTCGAGAGCATCGACGGCATCATGGCCGCGGTCTACGACGTAATCTCCGGCCCGGCCGGCCAGCAGCGCGACTGGGATCGGTTCCGCTCCCTGATGCTGCCCGGCGCGCGACTCATCCCGACCGGACGCAGCCAGGCGGGCGAGGGCGTTGCCCGCGTGTGGTCCGCCGAGGAGTACATCGAACGGGCAGGTCCTGGCCTTGAGCGCGCTGGCTTCTACGAGCGCGAACTGGGCCGCAAGCTCGAGCGCTACGGCAACGTGGTGCACCTGATGAGCGCGTACGACTCCAAGCGCACGCCCGAGGACGCCACGCCGTTCGCGCGCGGCGTCAACTCCTTCCAGCTCTGGAATGATGGCAGGCGTTGGTGGGTCGTGACGATCTTCTGGGAGGCGGAGACGCCCGACAACCCAATTCCGGCCGACTACCTGGCCCCGCGCCCGTAGCGACGGCCGGGAGCGGTACCGCGCCGCCTAGCGGAACCGCTCCATCAGGCGGTCCATCGTCGCGCTGCCCGGGCAGAGCTGCTCGTAGGGCAGGTCCGCGAGCGGCGTCGGCACCGTGCGCAGCACGTCGTGCATGTCCCGATCCGTCTGGGCTACGAAGAGCAGCCCCGTGGCGACCTCGCCACGGCGCTGGCAGGCGCGCACGTGCGCGTAGACCGCGTCGCGGTCGGTGGCGTCGTAGCCCGGGGTCGTACCTCGCAGGCGCACGATGCCGCCGTCGTGCATGGTCACGGTGCGGACCGCCTCGTCGGTCTCCGGCAGGGTGATCTCGCGCCGCAGCGGCACGAAGTCCGTGTGCACCGCCTCGACGTCGTGGGCCCGGGTGTACGCGTAGCTCTTGGTGCTGCCCTCGTGGTCGTTGAAGGTCACGCAGGGGGAGATGACGTCTACCAGGGCGAAGCCCTTGTGCGTGATGGCGGCCTTGAGGATCGGGACCAGCTGCTGCTTGTCCCCCGAGAACGAACGCGCCACGAAGGTCGCGCCCAGCGTGAGTGCCAGCAGCACCGGATCGATCGGCGGTGACACGTTCGCTTCGCCCTTCTTGCTCTTCGACCCCACGTCGGCGCTGGCCGAGAACTGGCCCTTGGTCAGTCCATACACGCCGTTGTTCTCGATGACGTAAAGCATGTTCACGTCGCGCCGGATGGCGTGCGCCAGTTGGCCGAAGCCGATGGAGAGCGAGTCGCCGTCGCCCGAGATGCCGATGTACGTCAGGGAACGATTCGCCGCGTTAGCGCCGCTGGTCACCGACGGCATCCGCCCGTGCACGGAGTTGAAGCCGTGCGACTGCTTCATGAAATACGCGGTGGTCTTGGACGAGCAGCCGATGCCGCTCATCTTCGCCGCGCGGTGCGGCGGCAGTTCGAGCTCCCAAGCGGCCTGCACCAGTGCCGCGGTCACCGAATCGTGGCCACAGCCGGCGCAGCGCGTGGACATCGCGCCCTCATAGTCGCGCAACGTCAGCCCGAGGCCATTCGTGCGTGCCGTGGGATGCCGGACGGGAGGCTTGGCAATGGAGGTCACGCGGGCACTCCGGCGAGATGGGAGGTGACGGCCTTCACGACGGTCTCCGCCATGAGTGGCAGGCCGCCGTAATCGAGGACGGGGATGAGCTCGTTGGGCGGCACGCCAAGTTCCATGGTGAGCAACAGGCGCAGCTGGCCGTCACGGTTCTGCTCGATCACGAAGGTGTGTTCGTGGCGTCCGAAGAACTCGCGCACCTGCGAGTGGAACGGGAAGCCGCGGATGCGCATCACGTCCACGTGCATACCCTCGGCGCGCAGCCGGTCGGCTGCTTCGCGCACCGCCGCGTCGCATCCGCCCATGGTCACCAGCGCCACCGTGGCCGCACCCTGGTGGTCAATGATCGGGGCGGGGAGGTGGTCCGCCATCCCGTCGATCTTTCGCTTGAGGCGATCCACGACCACCTGGTAGGCATCCGAGTCTTCGGTGTACGCCGCGTGCTCGTCGTGGCCGGAGCCGCGCACGAAGTACGCGCCCTTGCCGCCCACGCCCGGGAGCGTCCGCGCCGCGACGCCGTCGCCGTCCACGTCCTTGTAGCGCGAGAACTTCTGGATCTCGGCCAGGGCCGCCGCGTCGAGGATCTTGCCGCGGTCCGGGCGGTACCCGTCGTCCCAGCGGAGGCGCGGCACCATCCAGTCGTTCATCCCGATATCGAGGTCGGAGGCCACGAAGGTCGGCGTCTGGAACCGCTCCGCCAGGTCGAAGGACTGCACCGTCATGTCGAAGCACTCCGCCGGGTTTGCCGGGAAGAGGATCGGGTGCTTGGTGTCCCCGTGGGAGGCGAAGGCCAGCGAGAGCAGGTCGGCCTGTTGCGTGCGCGTCGGCATGCCGGTGCTGGGGCCGCAGCGTTGCACGTCGATGAAGACCGCGGGGATGTCCGTGTAGTAGGCCAGGCCGATGAACTCCTGCATCAGCGAGATGCCGGGGCCCGAGGTGTTGGTAAAGGCACGGGCGCCGGCCCAGCCGGCGCCGATGACAATGCCTGCGGCCGCCAGCTCGTCCTCCGCCTGCAGGATGGCGAAGCGGTGCAGGCCCGTCTCCGGGTCCACGCGGAACTCCTCGCAGAACGCGCGGAACTGCTCCATCAGCGCGGTCGCCGGCGTGATCGGGTACCAGGCGCCCACCGTCGCACCGGCATACACGGCAGCGAGGGCGCAGGCAGTGTTGCCGTCCATCAGGATGCTGTCCGTCGTCGCGTCCATCCGCGAGAGATGGAAGGGCAGGGGGCAGTTGAAGTGCGCCATCGCATAGTCGTAGCCCAGCCGGATGGCCTTCTGGTTGGCCTCGAGCAGCCGCTGCTTCTTCCCGAACTTCTCGCGGAGCATCTCGCCGATGACATCCATGTCGATCGAGAGCAGGGCGGCCAGGGCGCCCGAATACACGATGTTGCGCAGCAGGGTGCGGTCGCGGTCGCGCTCGAAGGCCTCGACGCACATCTGGCCGAAGGGCACGCCGAGGATGGTGATGCCCTCGCGGACCAGGTCCGGGTCGAGCGGCCAGGAGGAGTCGTAGAGCAGGTAGCCGCCCGGCCGCACCGAGGCCACGTCCCTGGCGTAGGTCGCAGGGTTGAGCGCCACCACCAGCTCCACCCCGTTCGGACGGGCCATGTAGCCGTCCTTGCTGACCCGGATCTCGTACCAGGTCGGCAGGCCCTGGATGTTGGACGGGAAGAGATTCTTGCCGGAAACCGGGATGCCCATCCGGAAGATGGCCTGCATCAGCAGGCCGTTGGCGCTGGCGGAGCCGGTGCCGTTGACCGTCCCCATCTTGAAGGCGAAATCGTTGATGCCGCTCATACCGCCATCCGCATGGCGTAGGGTTGCCGGAGGTCGAAGGTGCGCATGTCCCAGGCCGCGGTGGGGCAGCGTTCGGCGCAGAGGCCGCAGTGCAGGCAGACATCCTCGTGCTTCACCATCACCCGCTGGGTCTGCGGCAGCCCGTCGGAGACATAGAGGTCCTGCGCCGTGTTCAGCGCCGGGGCCGAGAGCCGCGTCCGCAGCTCGGCCTCCGGACTGCCGTTGGTCGTAATGGTGAGGCAGTTGGTGGGGCAGATGTCCACGCAGGCATCGCACTCGATGCAGAGCGGGGCGGTGAAGTGTGTCTGGATGTCGCAGTTCAGGCAGCGCCCGACCTCGGCCGCGGCCTGCTGCGGCGTGTAGCCCAGCTCCACTTCGATGCCGATGTCGGAGAAGCGCCTCTCCAGGGCCTCGTGCTGCATCTTGGCCCGTGCGACCGGGTCGTAGTCGTTGTCGTAGGCCCAGCTGTGCATGCCGACCTTGGCACTGGCCAGGGTCATCCCCTCAGGCGGCCGATCGGTGACCGGCTTTCCCTGGCAATGCAGGTGGATGGAGATCGCGGCCGCGTGGCCGTGGGCCACCGCCCAGATGATGTTTTTTGGGCCCCCGGCGGCGGCGCCGCCGCAAAAGCCCCCGGCGCGCGTGCTCTGGTGCGTGGCCTTGTCCACCACCGGCATGTCCCACTTCGGGTCGAAGTCCAGGCCGATGTCCCGCTCGATCCAGGGGAAGGCGTTGTCCTGGCCGATGGCGAGGATCACGTCGTCGCAGGGGATGACGGTCGTCCCGGTGACCGTGCTGGTCTGCCTGCCCTTCGCGTCCTCGCTCCAGCTGAGCTGTTCGAACTCCATGCCCACTAGCTTGCCGTTCTCGATCACCATGCGCTTGGGCGCGTGGTTCTCGATGATCGCCACCTGCTCCTCCTCGGCGTCCTCGAGCTCCCAGGGCGAGGCCTTGAAGTGCCGGCGGCCGCGGCGCGCGACCACGGTGACATCCGTGGCCCCCACGCGCTTGGCGGTGCGGCAGCAATCCATGGCGGTGTTGCCGACGCCGATGATCAACACGCGGCTGCCGATGCGCTCGACGTGGCCGAAGTGGACGTTCGCCAGCCACTCGATGCCAATGTGGATGTTCTCCTTTGCGTCCCAGCGCCCGGGGATGTCGAGCTCCTTGCCCTTGGGCGCGCCACTGCCGACGAAGACCGCGTCGTAGCCTTCCGCCAGCAGCGCCTTCAGGCTCTCGACGCGGGTCCCGTACTGCATGGTGGCGCCCATGTCGATGATGTAGCCGCACTCCTCGTCGAGCACCGACGCCGGCAGGCGGAAGGCGGGGATGTTGATCCGCATCAGGCCGCCCGGCTGCTGGTGCTGCTCGAGGATGGTGACCTCATAGCCGAGCGGCAGCAGGTCGTTCGCCACCGTCAGCGAGGCCGGCCCGGCGCCGACGCAGACGACGCGCTTGCCGTTCTTCCGTGCGGGTGCCTTCGGGAGGCGCTCGCGGATGTCGCCGCGGCGGTCGGCGGCGACGCGCTTGAGGCGGCAGATGGCGAAGGGCTTCTCGTCGACGCGGCCGCGACGGCAGGCGGGTTCGCAGGGACGGTCGCAGGTCCGGCCGAGGATGCCGGGAAAGACGTTCGACTCGCGGTTGAGCATGTACGAATCATCGTACCGACCGAGTGCGATCAGGCGCAGATACCCCGGCACATTGGTGTGTGCGGGACACGCCCATTGGCAGTCCACGACCTTGTGGTAGTAGCGCGGGTTGCTGACGTCCGTCGCCGCCATTCGCAGTTTGCTCCGAGAGAGTTGCGTTGAGTGTGGCGCGGGGGCGGCAGGGCGGCAAGCCGGGGGTGACACTTTGCCGGCGCGATTACCCGGCGCCAATGCCCGGCGCCGGGAAGCGCGAACGGCCCGGGACCGAGGTCCCGGGCCGTTCCCTTACGGCAGACGTGCCTGCCCGGCCGTCAGCGCGCGCCCTCCAGCACCCGCGCGATCTCCGTCTGCAGGTCACGGAGGTGGATCCGAGTCATCCCGTCCGCAGCCTTGGGCAGCGCGGCGGCGACCTGACGGTCCAGGTCCTGGAGCGCGGCGCGCAGGGCGGCCCGCACGTCCGAGTGCGCCGGGTTCGGCGCCGGGTTGTTGGCCCGGGACAGCGCCGCCTCGCTCGGGTTCAGCCGGCTGTCGGTCGCCTCGATGAAGGCCCGCTGCAGGTTGCGCCGATACGCGTCGATCCGGACGCTGGAGCCGTTGAGCTCGCCCCAGATGCCGGCGCGCAGGTCCGTCATCAGGTCCGCCAGCGTGTAGGTCGCCTCGCCGCGCGCCGAGAGCGCCTCGTACTCGACCAGGCGCTCGAGGCGGTTCTGGTTGAGCAGGCTGTTCAGGACCGCGGCCTGCCGCGCACGGAACCGCTCCACGGCCCCGTCGTTCTCGATGCGGCGCAGCAGGGTGGGGTCGAGGAACATCGGTGGGACCTGGAAGGCCACCCGGTTCAGGTACTGGACGGCCTCGCGCTGGCGCGCCCGCTCCAGCGGCCGGAAGCGCTCGCCGGTGCCGTACTTCTCCTGCGTGTACGCACCACCGATGATGGACGCGACGTGGCCCATGTAGCGGCCCCACTGGCCCACGGCGGCGCCGTACAGCTCCTCCACCTCGTCGTAGCTCTTGCCGGGCTTCTCGGCGGCACCGCGGATGTTCGCGACGACGCGTTCAAGGTTGCGCATGCCCAGCGTGGTCGCACGCACCGCGTCGGCGTCGCCCACCGCCTCGGTCTGGTTCTCGGGGTCCGCGGTGGCGTCGGGCGTGGTGAAGCGCAGCCAGGGGAACTGGTCCTGCTGCCGCGCCCACTGGTCGAGTGTCGCGCGCTCGTCATCCGGCGTCCGGGCCGCTGGAATCGGGCTGTAGCCCCACTTCACGGCGAACTTGTCGTACGGGCCTACCTGCGGGATCAGCAGGTGCGGCGGGATGTTGTCCTCGGGCTGCGCCACGTAGTTGAAGCGCGAGTAGTCCATCAGCGTGGCCACGTGGCCGTTCATCCGCTCGAGGAAGCTGCGGCTGCGGATGGAGTCCACCGGATACTGCGCCGAGGACTTCATGTTGTGCGGGAAGCCGATGGAGTGTCCGATTTCGTGCGTGACGACGTACTCGATCAGCCGGCCCATCAGCGAGTCCGGCATCGGCAGCGACTGGGCGCGCGGGTCCAGCGGCGAGACCTGGATGAAGTACCACTCCTTCTGGAGCTGCATGATGTTGTGGTACATGTTGACCTCGCCCTTCAGGATCTGTCCCGAGCGCGGGTCGACGATCTGGCCGCCGGTGGCGTTGGCCACCGTGCTGGGGCGCCAGTAGATCACCGAGTGGCGCGCGTCGTACAGCGAGAAATTCGGATCCTCCTCCGGCGTCGGCGCGACGCGCCCGAAAATCGCATTGGAGAAGCCGGCCTCCAGGAACGCGGACTGCCACTTGTTCACGCCCTCGACCACCCAGGGCTTGATCCAGTCGGGCGTCGCGGGGTCGATCCAATAGATAATCGGCTCCACCGGGTCGGACACCGCTGCGCCAGGGTTCTTCTTCTCAAGCTTGAAGCGGTGGATAAAGCGCATCTGCTCGGACTCGTGCACCGGGCGCGACATGTCGTACCAGCGGCTCGAGTTGAAGCCCACGCGCTCGTCGTGCCAGCGCGGCATCATGGGCGTGTCGGGGAGTTTGAGCATCGAGAAGTGCGTCCGCACGGTCTGGGAT
>JAYQOZ010000057.1:0-9554 GCA_038145035.1 Gemmatimonadaceae bacterium
GACGGGGACCCTGCTCTATGTGACCGTCGAGCCCTGCCTGATGTGCGTGGGCGCCCTCGTGCACGCACGTGTGGCCGAGGTCGTGTTCGGCGCTCCGGAGCCCAAGAGCGGGGCACTCGTCTCCGCCGCCCGGGCCCTCGACCTGCCGGGCCTCAACCACCGGTTTGCCGTCACCGCCGGCGTCCGGGAGGCCGAGTGTGCCGCCCTGATGCGGCGGTTCTTCGCCAGGCGCCGCGTATAATGATCGAGCTGCGGAGAGGTACCGAAGTGGTCGTAACGGGGGCGCCTCGAAAGCGTCTTGTCGGGTAACCGGCACGGGGGTTCGAATCCCTCCCTCTCCGCCACCTCACTCGCCTTCGTTCGATGGCGGTTCGGGAGGGCCGAATCCGGCTACTCCCGCCGGATCGTGACCGACTGGATGACGACGTCCTGCACCGGCCGGTCCTGGCGTCCTGTCTTCGTCCGGCCGATGATCTTCACCACGTCCAGTCCCTCCACCACCTCACCGAACACCGCGTGGCGGTTGTCCAGGTGCGGCGTCGGCGCCAGGGTGATGAAGAACTGGCTGCCGTTGGTGTTGGGTCCCCGGTTTGCCATCGAGAGGATCCCGGCCTTGTCGTGGCGCAGCTTCGGGTGGAACTCGTCCGCGAACTCATAGCCGGGACCGCCGATGCCCTGCCCGAGCGGGTCGCCCCCCTGAATCATGAAGCCGTCGATCACCCGGTGGAAGATCTGGCCGTCGTAGTAGGGCCGCGTCGCCTGCTTGCCCGTCGCCGGGTCGGTGAACGGCTTGGTGCCCTCCGCCAATCCCACGAAGTTGGCCACGGTGTTGGGCGCCTCCTCGGCGAACAGACGAATCGTGAAGGAACCGGCCGAGGTGTCGAACTGCGCGAAGACGTCTGCCACTGCGATGCTCCAGGGGATGCGGGCCGGGCCAGCCCCGGCCCTGCCAGCATAGCGCGTCAGGCGGGCGACGCGGTCAGCTCGTAGAGGGCAATCGCCACCGCGGCGGCGACGTTCAGCGAGTCGGTCCCGGGGGCCATCGGGATGCAGACCCGCAGGTCGGCGAGGGCCAGGGTGTCCGGGGCGAGGCCTGCGCCCTCGTGGCCGGCGAGCAAGACGACCGGCCGGTCTCCGAGCACCGTTCGTGCGCCCCGCAGGGGCCGGGCCGACCCGTCGGGCGTCAGCGCGGCCACCACGAACCCCTGCCCCTGCAGCGCGCGAAGTGCCCCCGGCCAGTCGTCCACGCGGGCAAAGGGGACCCGGAGCGTCGCACCCATCGACGTGCGGATGGCCTTGCGGTAGAGCGGGTCCACGGTGGCCGAGTTGAGGAGCACGCCGCCGGCCCCGAAGGCCGCGGCGTGGCGGAAGAGGCTCCCCACGTTGTCCGCATCGCCGACGGCCTCGGCACCGAGCAGCAGGCGGGCGCCGCTGCTCAGGGTGCGCCAGTCGCGTTCCGGTCCGCGCCTGGCCGCCGCCAGGCACCCCCGGTGCACGTTGAAGCCCACCACCTGCTCGATGTCCGAGGGGGGCAACACGTAGGCCGGCAACTCCGGGCGCGCGTCAAGCAGGTCCGCCAGTTGTGCCGATCCGGCCGGGGAGAGCAGGAGGGACTCGGGCTGGAAGCGCCGGTCCTCGAGCAGGCGGCGGACCACAAGGTGGCCTTCGGCGATGAACAGGCCCTGGCGTTCGAGGAGGTCCCGGTCCCGCAGGACCCGGTAGGCGCCGAGCCGGGGGTCCTCGGGGGAGACCGGGAGGCGCATGGGTGTCCGGCGGGTGGCCCTAGAGGAGCACCGACCAGGCGGACCAGGCGATGGCGCCGAGGGATGCCGCCAGGCACAGCACGGCGATGCCCATGTGGTCCATGCGCTCCGGTTGCAGCGGGTCGAGCAGCCGGCTCACCACGTACCCTCCGGCGAACCCGCCCGCGTGGGCGTAGTTGTCGATACCCGGCATGATGAGCCCGAAGACGCCCATCATCAGCGCCCAGGACAGCGCCTGGCCCTGCACCGCGTGGCTGCCCGTGCGGCGGCCGTAGTAGACCAGCGCCCCCAGCAAGCCGAAGATCGACGCCGAGGCGCCGACGGTGAACTGCCCGCCGCGGAGGATCAGCAGGTTGGGCAGGTAGGCCCCCGCGAAGGAGCTGAGGGCGAAGCCCGCGACCCCCGCGAGCGTGTAGATGATGACCGCCCGGCCGGGGCCGTAGAGTTCCGCGGTGGCGGGCGCCAACTGCCGCACCCAGAGCAGGTTGAAGAAGATGTGGAGCAGGCCGCCGTGCAGCCACGAGGCCGAGAGTACTGTCCACCACCGGCCCATGCCGAACACGGGGAAGGCCCCGCTGGCGCCGAGGGCGTAGAGCGCCTCGGGCCGTGGGGAGAGCAGGCTGAAGAGGCCCCCCATCCCGAACGCTCCGCGCGAGAGCAGCAGGCTTGCGCCGAACACCAGGATGCACGTGCCCAGGATGAACGGCACGAAGCCCAGGTCCCGCCCGAGGTTGCGGAGCAGGGGCGCGAACCCCCAGAGGCCAGGGTTCCGGCGGCCGCAGTTGTAACAGGTGGCATCGCCGACGCCCACCAGGACGCCGCACGACGTGCAGAGCACCGAGCCACTGCGCTGACGTCCGAGCATTTTCGGATGATAGCGTGGACACCATCAGGTCCACGGATTCCCACAGATTTGCCACACCTGAACCTGCGATCCTGTCGGAGGCCGGTCACCTCCGGCCTCGGGAGGCTGGAGTACGCATGGGCCGGTGGCGGCGTCGGGTGGAGTGGGTGGGCGTGTGCGGGGCCCTCGTGGCGGGCATGCTGGGCGTGGCGGAACGGCCGCGGGCGGCCGAGCCGGCCGTGCAGTCGGAGGGATCGCCGCGCCGGGCTGTTCTCAGTGGCGCGGATCCCGTGCAGCTCCCCGGGCTCGTGGACAGCAACTCGCCCGCCGTCTGGACCACCACCGGCGGTCGGCGGACCCTGACGGTCTTCACCTCCGTGGCCGGCCAGCCCAGCGCCGCTGCCGGGTTCAGCCTTCGCCGCATGGGTGCGGCCTCACCGGCCTCCGTGCAGCCGTGGCCGGGTGGGGGTGTCTGGATGGAGGCCGTCGTGCCGGACGGGTCCGGCAGGCTGTACGGCTTCTACCACAACGAGCTTGTCGCGGACGCCTGCGGCGACACCGCCCTGGTGTCGCCCCGCATTGGCATGGCTGTTTCCGATAGCCACCGGACGGTGTGGCGGGATCTCGGCGTGGTGCTCCAGGCCGCGCCGGGCACGTTCGCCTGCGACACGAACAACCGCTACAACGTCGGGGGCGTCGGTGACTTCAGCGCCCTGCTCGACCACGACGGCCGGTGGCTGTACCTCTACTTCTCCCAGTACGGGCGCGAGGTCGGGGACCAGGGTGTCACCGCGGCCCGCCTGCTGTGGGCCGACCGTGACCAGCCGGCCGGGGCGTTCGAGGTGTGGTACCGGGGCGTCTGGCTGCCGGCCGGCCAGCCCGATGCGGGCGGGGGGGCGCCGCTCTGGACCGGTCCCGACGCGGACGGCTCCGTGGGCTCCTACCCCGGCGCGACGGCGATCTTCCCGACGCCGGTGCCCTGGCACGCCGGCCCGGTCGTGGACGCCTTCTGGGGGCCGTCCATCCACTGGAACACGGCCCTCGGCGAGTACGTGATGCTGCTCAACCGCGCCCACGACCCGGCATACGCCCAGCAGGGCATCTATGTGTCGTATGCGTCGACGCTGGACAGGCCGGCGGCCTGGTCGACGCCCGCGTTCCTGATGCCTGCAAACCGCTGGTACCCGCAGGTCATGGGCCTCGAGCCCGGCGCGGGGACGGACAAGGAGGCGGGTGCGGTGGCCCGCCTGTTCGTCAGCGGGCAGTCCCAGTTCCTGGTGTCCTTCAGTCGGTGACGCAGCCGTCCGACGCGCTGCTGACCGTGCGGATGTACTTCGCCAGCACGCCGCGGGTGGCCTTGTAGGGGGGCATCGTCCAGGCGGCCTTGCGGCGGGCCAGCTCGGCCTCGTTGACCAGCAGGTCCATGCGGCGCGTTGTGGCGTCGATGACGATGCGGTCGCCCGTCTGGACGAGCGCGAGCGGGCCGCCCTCCTGGGCCTCTGGCGTGATGTGGCCCACGATGAAGCCGTGGGACCCGCCCGAGAAGCGGCCGTCGGTGATGAGCGCCACCGAGTTCCCCAGGCCTGCGCCCATGATGGCGGACGTGGGCGTCAGCATCTCCGGCATGCCGGGCCCGCCCTTTGGCCCCTCGTAGCGGATGACGACGACGGTGCCGGGGCCGATTTCCTTGCGTTCCAGCCCGTGGAGCATCTCCTCCTCCGAGTCGAACACCGCGGCCACGCCCTCGAAGCGCTCGCCTTCCTTGCCGGTGATTTTGGCCACCGCCCCGCCGGGGGCGAGGGTGCCGTAGAGGATCTGGATGTGGCCCGTCTTCTTGATGGGCTGCTCCAGCGGATGCACCACCTGCTGTCCCGCGCTGAGGTGAACCGCCGAGGAGAGGTTCTCGGCCACCGTCTTCCCGGTGCAGGTGATGCAGCTGCCATCCAGCAGGCCCCGCTCCAGCAGGTACTTCATGACGGCAGGCGTGCCGCCGACCTTGTGGAGGTCCTCCTCCACGTAGCGGCCGCTCGGCTTGAGGTCCGCGAGGAAGGGCACGCGGTCGCTCGTCGCCTGGAAGTCGTCCAGCGTCAGACTGATCTCGGCCGCCCTGGCCATGGCAATCAGGTGGAGCACCGCGTTGGTGGACCCGCCCAGCGCCATCACCACGACCATCGCGTTCTCGAAGGCGGCGCGGGTCATGATGTCGCGCGGCTTCAGGTCCCGTTCGAGCAGCAGGCGGATGGCGGACGCCGCGGCCGCACACTCCTGGCGCTTGCCGGGATCCTCCGCGGGCGTGGATGAGCTGCCTGGCAGGGACATGCCCTGGGCCTCGATGGCCGAGGCCATCGTGTTGGCCGTGTACATGCCGCCGCAGGCGCCGGCACCCGGGCAGCTGTGGCGGACGATCTCCTGCCGCTCCGGCTCGGTGATGCGCCCGGCCAGGAGCTCCCCGTAGGACTGGAAGGCCGAGACGACGTCCACGGGCTTGCCCAGCGCGACGCCGGCGCGGATGGTGCCGCCGTAGACCATCAGTGAGGGTCGATTGAGGCGCGCCATGGCGATGAGCGCCCCGGGCATGTTCTTGTCGCAGCCGGGGATGGCGATGAGGCCGTCGTACCACTGCGCGCTCATCACCGTCTCGATCGAGTCCGCGATGATGTCCCGCGAGGGCAGCGAGAAGCTCATGCCGTCGGTGCCCATCGAGAGCGCGTCGCTCACGCCGATGGTGTTGAAGCGGAGGCCGACAACGCCCGCGGCGGGCGTGGCCTTGCGCACCTCGGCCGCGAGGGCATCGAGGTGCATGTTGCAGGTGTTGCCCTCGTACCACATCGAGCAGATGCCGACCTGCGGCTTTGCGAGGTCGGTGTCTGTGAGGCCGACGCCGTAGAGCTGGGCCTGTGAGGCGCCCTGGCTCTTGGGCTGCGTGACGCGGGCGCTGAAGCGGTTGAGCGGACCGGCCATCAGCGGTGTTCGACCGGGTCGACCGGCGGGGTGGGGCGGCGCGCCGAGCGGATCGGGTAGCAGCCGAGCACCTTCAGCGAGATCACGTGCGCTGTCAGGTCCTTGAGGGCCGACTCGACCTCCTCGGACTTCAGGTTCCCCTCGAAGTCCACGTAGAACATGTACTCCCACGGCGCGCCCGGCCGCGGGCGCGACTCGAGCTTGGTCAGGTTGAGGCCGCGCGTCGCCAGCACGTTCAGGCAGGACACCAGCGCCCCCTGCTCGTGCCGGGTGACGAAGATGAGCGACGTCTTGCACGCGATCCGCGTGTCGCAGGGCAGGTGGCGCGGCCCCACGACGACGAAGCGGGTGAAGTTCTCGGTCTGGTCGTTGATGCCCCTGGCGACGATCGTCAAGCCCCAGATGCGGGCCGCCTCGGGGCTGCCGATGGCGGCCTGCGTCGGGTCCTGGTCGTCCCGCACCTTCCGCGCGGCCAGCGCCGTGTTGGTGAACGCCTCGACCTTCACGTGGGGCAGCCGCGCCAGGAACTGCGAGCACTGCGCGATGGCCTGCGGGTGCGAGAGGACGCGCCGGATCTGTTCCAGCGGCACCTGACCGGTCGTCATCAGGCAGTTGTCCACCGGCTGGATCTCCTCACCCACCAGGGCCAGCTCAGTCGTGGCGAGGATGTCGTAGTTGTCGTTGATCGAGCCCGCCGTCGAGTTCTCGATGGGCAGCATGCCGAAGTGGGCGGCCCCGCCGCGGACGGCCTCCGCCACGGCCCGGAACGATTCCACCGGCTTGAACTCCACGCCCGCACCGTGGCCCGAGAAGTGCCGCTGCGCGGCCAGGTGCGCCCAGGCCCCCTCCGTGCCGGCGTAGGCCACCACGATCGGCTGGTCCGGCCCGCGCTCCCGCGCGAGCAGGTGATCCTGCTGGCGGCGGACGGAATAGTCGAGGATCTCGCGGAACAGGCGCGTGACGAAGTGCGGGTCGAGCCGCAGGTCCTTCGCGTGGGCGGCCACCCGGTCGAGCAGCTGCTCCTCGCGGGCCTCGTCCCGGATCTGGTCCGTCTGCGTTTCCTTGAAGGCGGCGATGACGCCGATCACGCGGAGCCGGTCGGCGAGTGCCTCCACGATCCGCGAGTCGATGGCGTCGAGCTCCCCGCGCAGGCGGGAGAGCTGCGCGTCGCGACCACCCGTGGCGTCGTCTGCCATGTCTGCCCTCCGGGGCTACTGCTGCTCGTCCGGCGTCACCGTCACCGGGTCGAGGAAGGGCATCAGCGCCCGCAGTTCGGCGCCCACCTTCTCGAGCGGCTGGCGCTGCTCGGCCTGCCGGGTGGCGTTGAACCAGGGCCGGCCCTGCTTGTTCTCCTCGATCCAGCGCTTCGCGTAGCTGCCGTCCACGATCTCGGCGAGCATCTGCTTCATCTCCGCGCGCGTGGCGTCGGTGACGATCCGCGGGCCGCCCGTGTAGTCGCCGTACTCGGCCGTGTCGCTGATGGAGTAGCGCATGTAGTTGAGGCCGCCGCGGTACATCAGGTCCACGATGAGCTTCAGCTCGTGGAGGCACTCGAAGTAGGCGATCTCCGGCTGATAGCCGGCGTCGGTCAGCGTCTTGAAGCCGGCCTTCACCAGCTCGCTCACCCCGCCGCACAGGACCGCCGACTCCCCGAACAGGTCCGTCTCGGTCTCCTCGGCGAAGGTGGTCTCGATGACCCCGGCGCGCGTGGCGCCGAGGGCCTTCGCGTAGGAGAGCGTGAGGGCGTGGGCCTGGCCGGTGGCGTCCTGCTGGATGGCGAGCAGGGCTGGGATGCCGCCGCCCTCACGGAACACCTCGCGCACGCGGTGGCCGGGGCCCTTGGGCGCGACCATCGCCACGTCCACGTCCTTCGGCGGGACGATGCAGTTGAAGCGGATGTTGAACCCGTGCGCGAACATCAGCATCTTGCCCGCCGTGAGGTGCGGCCGGATGTCGCGCTCGTAGACCTCCGCCTGGCGCGTGTCCGGGACGAGCACCATCAGCACCTCCGCCCAGGCCGCCACCTCCGGAATCGTCCCGACCACGAGTCCCGCGGCCTGCGCCTTGGCGACCGACTTGCTCGCCTCCGGCAGGCCCACCCGCACCTCGACACCGCTTTCCTTGAGGTTGAGCGCGTGGGCGTGGCCCTGCGCGCCGTCGCCGATGATGCCGCCCTTCTTCGCCTGGATGAGGGCGAGGTCTGCGTCGGCGTCGTGATACATGCGGGCCATGGGTACCGTCCTATCGCTTGAGGGTTTCGTCGCCGCGCCCGAGCGCGATGCCGCCGCTGCGGACCATCTCGACGATGCCGGCGCTTTCCAGCTCGCGCGTGGCCACGTCGATCTGCTCCGGGCTGCCGGTCAGCTCCAGCGTCACCGTCGTTTCGCCGCTGTCGATGAGGCGCGCGTGCCCGGCGATGAGGAGCCGGTCCACCAGCGCGCGGTTGGACGCGGCCACCTTCACCAGCGCCATGTCACGCGAGACCGCCCGGCGGTCGCCGAGGTCCTCCACCTGCAGGACGTTGATGACCTTGCTGATGCTGGCGATCACGCGGTCCACCGACCGCTTGTCGCTGTCCACGACGACCGTGATGCAGGACATCCCGGGGGCGGTGCGGCCGGCACTGACCGACACGATGTTGAAGGCGCGGCGCCGGAACTGGGAGGAGACGCGTTCGAGGACGCCAGGCTTGTCTTCGACGAGGGCGACAACTGTGTGATGCATGGGAATGACCCGCGGCACCGGGGGCCGCGCATCTCCACAGTGTAGGTGATCTGGGCGGCCCGGCGGTACCTGACAGCACCCGTCGGCGAAGCCTGCTAGAGTCAGCAGGATGGCGCGGCGCATCATCGTCGGTATCACCGGGGCCACCGGTGCGGTGTACGGCGTCCGCCTGCTGGAGCGCCTCCGGGAGGCCGGGGTGGAGACCCACCTGACAGTCAGCCCCTGGGGCGCCCGCACCCTGCTCCACGAACTCCAGATGAGCCGGCGCGACGTCGAGGCCCTGGCCAGCGTGGCCTACGCCCCGGGGGACCTCGGCGCGGCCATTTCCAGCGGGTCGTTCCGGACCGACGGCATGGTCGTGGCGCCGTGCAGCGCCAAGTCGCTGGCGGCCATCGCCCATGGCTTCGGGGACAGCCTGATCCACCGCGCGGCGGACGTGGTGCTCAAGGAGCGCCGCCGGCTTGTGCTCCTGCTGCGCGAGGCGCCGCTCTCGGCCATCCACCTGGAGAACGCCCTTGCCGCCACGCGCGCCGGGGCCGTGATCCTGCCGCCGATGCCGGCCTTCTATCAGCTGCCGCGCACCGTGGAGGACGTGGTGACCCACACCGTGGAGCGCGTGCTGGATCAGTTCGACATCGACCTGCCCGGCGCCGTGCGGTGGACCGGCGAGATGGGTGCCGGCGTGCGCGGGGACGACTGACGGTGCGGTACCGGCCCTTCGCCACGACGGGCCTGTTCGTCTCGGAGATCTGCCTCGGCACGATGACCTTCGGGAAGGGCAGCACCAACGTGGCCTGGTCCGCCATCGGCCAGCTGGGCGCCGCCGAGGTGGAGCGGATGCTCGGGGCCGCGCTCGATGCCGGCATCAACTTCCTCGACACGGCGGACGTGTACTCGGGCGGGCAGTCCGAGGAACTGGTGGGGGAGGCCCTCCGCGCACTGGGCACGCCGCGCGACCAGGTGATCCTGGCCACCAAGGTGCGCGGCCGCACCGGACCCGGGCCCAACGCGATCGGCCTGTCCCGGGGGCACATCTTCAGCGCCGTGGACGCCAGCCTCCGCCGGCTGCAGACCGACTACCTCGACCTGTACCAGATCCACGGTGTGGACACCGAGACGCCGATCGAGGAGACCGTCCGCGCCCTTGACGACCTGGTGCGTGCCGGCAAGGTGCGCTATGTCGGCTGCTCAAACCTGCCGGCGTGGCTCGCCATGAAGGCGCTGGGCTGGGCGGACGCCCACCACTGCGCGCGCTTCGTGAG
>JAYQOZ010000057.1:9564-9926 GCA_038145035.1 Gemmatimonadaceae bacterium
CTTCGTGAGCGCGCAGGTCTACTACTCGCTCGTGGGGCGGGACATCGAGCGGGAGCTTGTGCCGCTCGCCGGGGACCAGCAGCTGGCCCTCCTGCCGTGGAGCCCGCTGGCCGGCGGCCTGCTCTCGGGCAAGTACGACGTGTCCGGTGGCGGCCCCGAGGGCGCCCGTCGCACGCAGTTCGACTTCCCGCCGGTGGATGAGGACCGGCTCGGGCGCGTGCTCGCCGCCCTGCGGCGCGTGGCCGCGGAGAGTGGCGTCCCCGTGCCCCGCGTTTCCCTGGCCTGGATCCTCAGCCGGCCGTTCGTCACCAGCGTAATCATCGGGGCCAAGACGCAGGCGCAGTTCGAGGACAACCTGGCCG
>JAYQOZ010000058.1:0-8439 GCA_038145035.1 Gemmatimonadaceae bacterium
CGACGCGCCCCCGAGGCGCACGCGGCCCTCGGCGTGCGGGCCGGTGGTGGGGGCGGCGCGGGACGCGCTCACGGGGCGGAAACTATGCGGCGTGGCGCGCCATGGCAGGAGGGGGGGTAAGGCACGACGGGGGCCCGGACTGCTCCGGACCCCCGTCGTCGTCACCGCGCGTTCACCGGGCGCGTGGTGGCGGCTGCAACGTCAGGCGACGCCCCAGAAGCCGGCGAGGGCGCGGCCCTCGGGCGACGTGCGGAGCTTGTCGAACGCCCGTTCCCGGATCTGACGGATCCGCTCGCGGGTGACACCCATCAGCGCCCCGATGCGCTCGAGCGTCATCGCCTCGCCACCATCGTCGAGGCCGTAATACAGGTTGAGGATCTTCCGTTCACGCGGCGTGAGGTACTGGCTGAAGACCTTGTCGATGCACTCGCGCATCAACTTGAAGTCCGTGACCTCCTCGATCTCCGCGCCGTCCGCGCCGGCAAAGCGTTCGCCGAGCGTACAGGCCTCGCGGTCGGAACGATCCACCGGGGCGTCCAGCGACACCTCGGTGGAGGACATCGATTTGGAGGCGCGGACCTGCTCCGGCGTCTCGTCGAGCAGACGGCCGATCTCGTGGTCCGTCGGGTCGCGCTTGAGGACCTGCGAGAGCACGGTCTCGGCGCGCGAAAGGCGGATGAGCTGCGAGTTCTGGTTGAGCGGGATGCGCACCGAGCGCGTCTGCTCGGCCAGCGCCTTGAGCACCGCCTGGCGCACCCACCACACGGCGTACGAGATGAACTTCACGCCTTGGTTGGGATCGAACTTGCGGACCGCCTTGAGCAGGCCCTCGTTCCCGATGGCGACGAGCTCGGAGAGGTCCAGCCCATGGCCCTGGTATTTCTTTACGTACGAGATGACGAAGCGGAGGTTCGCCGTCACGAGCCGCTCGGCGGCGGCTTCATCCCCCTTCTGCGCGAGGCGCGCCAGGCGCTTTTCCTCGGCGGGATCGGTGATCAGGGGGAGCTTCTGAATGTCCTGCAGGTACTGGTCGAACGCGGACGACGGGGAAGAACGGAAATAGCCTCTGCTGCGCGTCTCGGTCGAATGCTGCATACCCACCCCATACCTGCGTGTGAAGGGAAGCGGCGCCGGGGGAGCCGCTGTGAACGCGTCTTTGGGTCCTGCCCTGGGTGCCGCGGTCGTGCCGTGCAAACTGGAGGCGAAGGCTACAAGCGAGGGTTTGGAGTGGTCAACACCCAAGAAGCGTGCCACGCGGTAATGCGGGCGCCAGTATCGCGCCATCTCGTTATTTGGCAACGAGATAGGCAAATCTCACAAATCTTGGAGGACTCGGAGCATATCGGCTTCTGAGACCGCTATCGCGAACCCCTTGTCAGCCGCCGACATACGGCCGATGGCTTCCGGAAGCGCGTACTCGACGTGTCCGCCGCGCGTCTTCTTGTCAGTGCGCGTTGCCGACACGATTTCAGCTGCCGCGATGCCGTCAGGCAGTCGCACGGGCAGGCCAGCGGCGTCGCAGACGGTCGCGATGGTGTCGGCAATGCCGGCGGCCGCGACCCCCATCCGTTCGGCCAGTGACGCCTCCGCCACCATGCCGATTGCCACCGCATCCCCGTGTGGAATCCCGTAGCCGGTGACCTGCTCGATGGCGTGGCCGATCGTGTGGCCGAAGTTCAGCACCTTCCGGATGCCTGTCTCGCGTTCATCGGCGGACACCACGTCTACCTTGATCTCGATCGAACGCTGCACGAGATGCAGGTGCGTGGCGTCGTCTGGCTCATCGCCGTTCAGGATCTCGCGCAGCGAGGCGGTGATCCAGGAGAAGTAGCGCGCGTCCGCGATGACACCATGCTTAATGGCCTCCGCGAGCCCGGCGCGCATGTGGGCCGTCGGCAGGCTGCGCAGGAACTGCGGGTCCACCAGCACCAATGAGGGGTGGTGGAAGGCGCCGACGAGGTTCTTGCCCGCCGGGGTGTCGACGCCGGTCTTGCCGCCGATGGCGGCGTCGATCATTCCAAGCAGGGACGTCGGGACCTGCACGAGCGGGACGCCACGCAGGTAGGTGGCGGCGACGAAGCCGCCCAGGTCGCCGGTGACGCCGCCGCCGAGGGCGACGAACACCGAGTCCCGGCGCAGGCCGGCGGTGATGAGCTGGTCGGTGAGCGAGGCCCAGGTGGCGCGCGTCTTGTGCTGCTCGCCGGCGGGGAAGGTGAACACCGCCGGTGCCACCGTGCCGCCCTGCGTGGACCCGAGCGCGAGCCCCTGCGAGACCAGGCTGGCGATTGCCTTCGCACCGTAGAGGTGTGCGACCGCCCGGTCGGCGATGATCGCCACCCGATGCTTCGGGTGCAGCGTCCCGATGCGTTCGCCGAGGGTGGCGAGCGCGCCGGGCGCGATTTCGATGCTGGCGCCGTGCAGCGCGAGCCGCGTCGTCACGCGCGGGCCGCGGCTACCAGGTGACTTCGCCGGCGCCGGCGCGCCTGTTCGCGACGCGGGCGAGCACGAACAGCAGGTCCGAGAGACGGTTGAGATAGACGAGCACGATCGGCGGCAGCTCGGTGTCGCGCTGCAGCCGGATCACCGCGCGCTCGGCGCGGCGGCAGACCGTGCGTGCCACGTGCAGCGCGGCGGCCTTTGGCGTGCCGCCCGGCAGGATGAATGACTTGAGCGGCTCCAGCTCGGCCTCACCGTCGTCGATGTCCCGCTCCATCTGCGCGATGCGGGCGTCCGAGATGCGGGCCTTCTCGAGCTGTTCCTTCATCTTCTCGAGGTCCGGCGTGGCCAGCAGGGCGCCGAGGGAGAACAGGTCTCGCTGCACGGGGGCCAGCACCTCGTCGATGCGCGGCATCATCTCGATCGAGCGCGCCATCCCGATGGTGGCGTTGAGCTCGTCGATCTCGCCGTAGGCGACCACCCGGGGATGGTCCTTCGGCACGCGGCCGCCACCGAACAGCCCGGTGTCGCCCTCGTCGCCGGTCTTCGTGTAGATCTTCAGCGTCATGCCCGGAATCTAGCCGCGCCGGGGGCGCATGTCCGGGATGTCGCCGGCCCGGATCTCCCGCGTCCGCCGGGTGCTGGGCTGATAGCTCTGTGGGAAGAGCCCGGCGAGGTGGGCCTGCAGGCGCTCCGGCGACCCGGGCGTGCCCTGCGAGGCGTTCCAGCGGTCCAGCGAGATGCCCAGCGCGGCGGCACTCGGACGGGTGGCCGGCTCCTTCGCGATGGCGTCCCCGATGATGCGGCGCATGGGCTCGTCCACGTGGGGCAGGAGCGCCAGCAGGTCCGGCGTGGGGCTGACCACGACCTCCTCGATCGCCGCCATGGTCTCGTCCTCGTGAAACAGCGTCTTGAGGGCGAAGAGTTCGAACAGCACCACGCCCATCGAGAAGACGTCGGCGCTGGGCGTGACGCGGCGGCCCAGCAGCTGCTCCGGGGCCATGTAGTGCTTCTTGCCCAGCAGCAGCGGCTTGCTCTCGGCCGGGTCGATCATCGACTTCGCCTTGGCGATGCCGAAGTCGGCCAGCTTCACGTGGCCGTCCCAGGTGAGCATCACGTTGCCCGGGGAGACGTCGCGGTGCACGATGACCATCCGCTCGCCGTCATCATCCACGTAGTGGTGCGCGAAGTCCAGCGCCCGGCAGATGCGGCTGGCGCAGTAGGCGGCGACGTCAGCCGGCAGCGGCTGCCGGAGCCTCCGGTGCGTGTTGATCAGGGTCCGCAGCGTCAGGCCCTTGATCAGCTCCATGGCGATGAAGGGCCGGCCGTCCGACATGCCCAGCTGGTAGATCTGCACGATGTTGCCGTGCACGAGGTTGGCCGAGAGCTTGGCCTCGTCGATGAAGAGCTGGAACCACTCGGGGTGCTCGGCGAAGCGCTCGTGGATGATCTTGACGGCCATCCGCTTGGTGAAACCCTCGGCCCCCAGCTGCTCGGCCTCGAAGACGGTGGCCATCCCGCCCCGGGCCAGTTCTCGGAGCAGGCGGAAGCGACTGGCGGAAACGAGTTCGGTCGGGGCGGTCATCGGGCGGTGGTTCCGGGAGGCAGACGTTGCTCGGGAGGGCGTCTGCCAGCGATTTTATATGGATGCGCTCCCACGACATCCGTGACATCACGATCATCGGCGCCGGCCCCGCGGGGCTGTTCGCCTTGTTCTATGCTGGCATGCGTGGCGCCACCGCGCAAATCGTCGACGCCCTGCCGCAGCCCGGCGGACAGCTGGCCGCCCTGTACCCGGAGAAATACATCTTCGACGTCGCCGGCTTCCCAAAGGTCCTGGCCAAGGACTTGGTGGCCCAGCTGACGCAGCAGGCCGGGCAGTTCGGCCATCCCATCCATTGCGGGCAGAACGTGGTCGGGCTCGTCGAGGAAGACGGGCACTTCGTCCTCGAGACGGAGACCGACCGCTATCCCAGCAAGGCGGTGGTCATCGCCGCCGGGATCGGGGCCTTCGCGCCGCGCCGCCTGCCGCAGGCCTGCGCCGAGCCGTGGTACGGCCGCGGCATCTACGACACGGTGCTGGAACCGCAGAAGTTCCGCGGGCAGCGAGTGGTCATCATCGGCGGCGGGGACTCCGCCTTCGACTGGGCGCACCAGCTCGAGGGGGTGGCCACCTCGATCACCCTGGTCCACCGCAGCGACCGGTTCCGCGCGCACCAGGCCACCGTCGATGCGGTGATGCAGTCGGCGGCGATGGGCCGAACCGGCGTGCACACCTTCCACGAGCTCGCGGAGGTGCACGAGGAGAACGGGAGGCTGGTCGGCATCGAGCTCAAGGACATCAAGGCCAAGATCACGCGGCGCGTGGACTGCGATGTCGTCCTCCCGATGCTGGGGTATGTCTCCGACATGGGGGCCCTGACCTCCTGGGGCCTGCGCGTGGAGAAGGACGAAATCGTGGTCAACCAGCTCATGGAGACGGGCCGCGATGGCATCTGGGCCGCCGGGGACGTCAATACGTATCCGGGCAAGCTCAAGCTCATCGCCACGGGGTTCGCCGAGGCCGCGACCGCCGTCAACCAGGCGGTGCACTGGATCTATCCCGAGAAGAAGGTGAGCCCGGGCCACAGCTCGAACCTCGCCGTCTTCGGCCAAAAGGACGACTGAGCCCGTGAGGCAGCGGCGCGCGCTGTTCGCCCTCGTCGCGTCGCTGGCGCTCTCCGGTCCGGCGGCGGTCGCGGCGCAGGAGACGCGCTGCGACCTCGGGGACCTGGAGGTCGCGAACCTCGCGTTCACCGGCAACGATGCGTTCAGCGACGTGGAGCTCGCGGCCGGCATCGTCACCACGGCGTCCACCCGCCTGCGCCGCATCTTCCGCGTCATCGGCGCGCGGCATTGCCTGGACGCCGGCCAGCTGCCGCTGGACGTCATGCGCCTCAGGCTCTGGTACCGAAACCACGGATTTCTCGATGCCACCGTGGACACCGCCGTCACGGGCGCGGGCAGTGGGCGGGTCGGGGTCACCTTCACCATTCGGGAGGGCGAGCCGATGCGCATCGATACGCTGCGAATCGAGGGGCTCGACGCGGTGCCCGAGCGCGCCGAGCTGATTGCGGACCTGCCGGTGCGCGTCGGCGGCTGGTTCGACCGCTACGCCACGGCCTCGGCGCGCGACACGCTCACGCGCCGCCTGCGCGACAATGGCTATCCCGACGCCGAGGCCTTCCTCGGCTTTGACACGCGCACGGCGGACCGCCTGGCGACGGTGCTGCTCACGGTGGTGCCCGGGCCGCGCGTACGCATCGGGAGCATTGCCCTCGAGCACCGCGGCCGCGGCGGCAACCCGCCGGCCGTGCGCAACTCCGCCCTGCGACGGCTCACCGGACTGCGCGAGGGCGATCTCTATCGCGAGCGCGACCTCGAGCGGGCCAAGCGCACGCTCTTCCGGAGCGAGGCCTTCACGCAGGTGTTGGTGGAGCCCGGCAGCATCACCGGCGACTCGCTGATCGAGGTGAACCTCGCGCTCCAGGAGGGCTTCCTTCGTGCCGCCAGGATCGGCGGTGGCTGGGGCTCGCTCGACTGCTTCCGTACGACGGCCGACCTCACCAACTACAACACCTTCGGCACGGCCACCCGCGTGGAGTTCCGCGGGCGTGTCTCGAAGATTGGCATCGGGGAGCCGCTGGGCGGTGCCGCCTCGCTCTGTCCGCAGGCGCAGGACGACATCTACAGCCGCAACCTCAACTACTACGCCGGCGCCATGCTTTCGCGGCCGTTGATCGCGCGCGCCGGGCTGGTGCCCACGCTCTCGCTCTACTCCGAGCGTCGCTCCGAGTACAACGCGTTCCTGCGTACCACGCCTGCCGGTGGCTCGGTGGCGCTGACGCAGAGCCTCAGCGACCGCAGTCGCGCGCTCGGCTATTCGGTGGAGTACGGACGGACCGAGGCACAGCCGGCGTTGTATTGCGCGGTATTTAACGCCTGCGAGTCCGCAGACCGCGCGGCGCTGCAGCGGCTGTTCCGCCTCGCGGTGCTCAGCGTTTCCGGCAGCTTCGAGCGGACCGACGATCCCGTGGAGCCGCGGCTCGGCTTCGTGACGCGCGGTGAACTGCGGCACGCCTCGCGCATCGTCGGCGCCGAGTCGGGGCTGGACTTCAGCCGCGCGACGCTCGACGCCTCGGTGTACGTACCGCTCGGCGCCGACGTGGTGCTGGCCTCGCGCCTGCGCCTCGGTGCGGTCTTCGGGCGCACGATTTCGCTCTCCGATGCGGCGACCTTCGTGCCGCCGCAGGAGCGACTCTTTGCCGGTGGGCCCACCTCGGTGCGCGGCTTCCGGCAGAATGAGCTCGGGCCGGCCGTGTACATTCCCACCTCGTTCGACACCCTGCGCGTGGACGGCAGCCAGGCACCGGCGGTGCCGGTCCCCGGCGAGACCTACCACTTCCGCGCGAACCCCGACGAGGTCGGCCAGCGCGCCGTGCCCACCGGTGGCAACACGCTGCTGGTCGGCAACGCCGAGTTGCGCTTCGCGAGTCCCTTTCTCTCAAACCTCCTGCGCTTGACCGTGTTTGCGGACATCGGTGAGCTCTGGAACCGGGGCGCTACCTCCTCGCTCGACTTTCGGTCGCTGAAGGTCACGCCCGGCGCCGGCTTCCGGCTCCGCACGCCAATCGGCTTCCTGCGCGTGGACATGGCGTACAACCCGTATGATCCGTCGAGCGGCTCCGCGTACTTCGATGCGCCGGTGGCCGCGGGCGGCCAGCTCTACTGCGTGAGTCCCCGCAACACGCTGCCGGTGACGCTCAGCGGCGGCCAGCTCGTCCAGGCGTCGGGTAGCTGCCCCGGCGGGTACGCGCCGCGGCGGCAGCGCGGTCTCTTCGGCCGCTGGACGCCCTCCTTCGCCATCGGTCAGGCCTTCTGACATGATGAGCCGCCGTCGCCTTGTCGCGATCGTCAGCGCGTTGCTGATGCTGGCCATCGGCGCGGGCGTCATCGGCGCCTTCGTGCTGGCGACCCAGAGCGACGGCGGGCGTGAGCTCATCCGCCGGGCGGCGGAGGCACAGATCTCGCGGCTCGTGCAGGGCCGCGTGCGCCTGGGCACGCTCAGTGGGTCGTTCCTCACCGACCTGCGCATCGACTCCGTGCGCATCACCGACATCGACGACTCGCTGCTGCTCTCCACCGGCCCGGTGCGCGTCACCTACGACCCGCGGGACCTCGCGGACGGCCGCATCATCCTGCGCACGGTGGACATCGAGAGACCGTACTTCGCGGCGCGCCGCGAGTTTGATGGCACCTGGACGCACCGCAAGGTGTTCCCGCGCAGCCGCGTCCGGCGCGGCATCCGCCGGCGCACGGCCTTCGGCGCGGTGTTTGTGGCGGAGCAGGTGCAGGTTCGCGATGGCGAGTTCGCGCTGATCATGCCCTGGGCACCGGACTCGGCGCCGCAGCGCGTGGTTTCGCGCGCCTGGCGCTGGCAGGAGGTGAATCTCCACTTGCCGCGCGTGCAGCTGGCGTACCCCGACGCCGCCGGCATGCGCTTCGCCGTGGGGCGCCTTGACGTCGAGGAGCGGGATCCGCCGTTCAGCTTCCGTGAGATGGCCGGCGAGGTGCGGGTGATTGGCGACACGGCGTTCCTTCACTTCACGCGGTTCGCGCTGCCGAGCTCCACCGGTCGGGCCACCGGGCGGGTGTGGTGGGGCCGTCCCGCGCCGTTGCGCTACGCCATCCGCGTGGAGTCGGACTCGGTCTCGCTCGAGGACATCGCCTGGATCAGCCCGGCGATCCCGACGCCGGGCCAGGGGCGGATGCAGCTCGACATCAACAGCGATCCCGACGATCCGCGCAGCATCGACTACGTCATCCGCAAGATGGACGTGCGCGCGCACCGGTCGCGTCTCGTGGGCGACATGACCTGGGGCGTGGGGCGGGGCACGCTGGCGCTCAAGGACGTGGACCTTGAATTCACACCGCTCGACGCGCGACTGCTGGAGCGCTTCAACC
>JAYQOZ010000058.1:8449-9868 GCA_038145035.1 Gemmatimonadaceae bacterium
ACCAGGCGCCGCTGGCGGTGCCGCTGCGTGGGCAGATCCGCGGGCGTGTGCGCGCCAGCGGCGGGCCGCTGGACCGCTTCGTCGTCGAGCATGCGAGCGGGCAGTTCACGGACGGCAATGTCCCGGGCGCCACCGCGCGCGCCACGGGCCGCGGCATGCTGGACATCCGCGATCCCGGCGTACCGGTGTTCAAGGGGTTCCGGCTCGATGTCGCTTCCTTCGACCTGCGAACCGCGCAGGCGCTGGACGAGCAGTTCCCGAAGCTCAACGGCAGCCTGCGAGGCGTGGCCACACTGGATTCCGCCTGGGGCGACCTCTGGATCTCGCAGGCCGATGTCTGGCATGGTGACGGGGATGCCCCGGCGTCGCGGCTGCGCGGTGACGGTCGCCTTGCCTGGACGGCAACCACCCCCGTGCGCTGGGAGTTGGCGGCCGCCGCGCTGCCGCTTTCCTTCACGGCCCTGGCCAGGAGCTTCCGGGCCTTCCCGATGCGCGGCGAGTTCAGTGGCCCGATTCGATCTGCCGGAACGGGCGACGACTTCACGCTCGGCGGCGACCTGCTCGGATCCTCCGGACGTCTGGAGGCCGACCTGCGGCTCTACAGCGACGCGCCCGAGCAACACGTGGTGGCGCGTGCGAACCTCACGAACGTGAATCCGCGGGCGCTCCTCGACCGCGACGCCGTACCCAGCGGCGAGCTCACTGGGCGCGTCACGGTGGACGTCCGCGGTGATTCCCTCGCCGCGCTTGTGGGCGAGGCACTGCTGCAGCTGGATCGCTCACAGCTCGAAGGCACGCGCATCTTCGCTGGCACGGCACGCCTCGCATTCGGCGCGGGCCGCGCGGTGCTCGACACACTCGACCTCGAGTCGTCTGCACTCGACGTGTCCGCCCGCGGCGCGCTCGGCCTGCGGGCCGATGTTCGCGACAGCGTGCTCTTCAGCGGTCGCGCCGACTCGCTGGGCGGCCTGCGCGGCTTGCTCCGTCGTACGGCGGCAGACACGCTCACCGGTGCGTTGCGGCTCGACGGCAGCGTGTCGGGCTGGCTGCGGGACTTCGGCGTCGATGCCACGGCCACCGCCAGCGACCTGCGGCTGATGGGCCAGGCCGCGCGCTCCGCTGAGGCGACGACGCGGATGCGTGGTTTCCCGGAGCGTCCGCTCGGCACGGCCGCCATCTCCGCCGACTCGCTCACGCTGGGCGGGCTCGGATTCGAGCTGGCCCGCGTGGAGGCGGACCGCGACGCCGACGGCATCTCGACGCGGCGGCGCTCGGCCCACGGAACGGGCGGCACGCTGGTCGGCGCGGGCGGCCGACTGCGGAGCGTCGCGGACACGGCGCGGCTCGACATCGCGGCGCTCACGCTCGCGACCTCGCAGCGCACCTGGCAGCTCGTGGCCCCGGCCCGCTTCGCCTTCG
>JAYQOZ010000059.1:0-3949 GCA_038145035.1 Gemmatimonadaceae bacterium
GCATCGGCCACTTCGGCAAGTTCCTCGCCGGTCGCGTCGTCCATGTCCGCCGCGATCATCCAGAGCTGATCGACGCCCTCCTGCGGCGGCTGCCCCTGCGCACCGGCCAGCGGCAGCGACGCATCGGCCAACACGATGCGCAGTGCATTGGCGCGATCAGGGAAGTCCTTCGTGCCGGCGCCGAAGCCGCTCGTGACCGACGTGAACTCGTGCGGCGCCCGACCGCCGCTCAGCACGCGCACCAGGGCCGCGCCGGTCGGCGTCACGAGTTCTCCGGACCCCTCCGGCCCTAGCCGCACCGGCAGGCCCTCAAGCAGGCGCAGCGTGGCCGCCGTGGGAACCGCCATGCGGCCGTGCTGCGTGTCCACGAAGCCGTCGCCCAGCGGGATCGTCCCGCAGAACACGGCCTCGACGCCGAGCCTCTCGAGTCCCCAGATCGTCCCGACGATGTCGAGGATGGCATCCACGCTGCCCACCTCGTGCAGGTGCACGCGCTCCACCGTGCTGCCGTGGATGGCGGCCTCGCACTCGGTGATGAGCGTGAAGCATTGCATCGCCTTCGCCTTCACGGACTCCGGCGCGGACGTGGCCTCGACGATCGCCCTGATGTGCTTCAGGTGCCGCCCGTGCGGCTGTGGCGGAACCGTGAAGTCCACCTTGGCGCAGGCGATCTGCCCGCGGCTCACGCGTTTGATCTCCACGCCGACGTCGGCGATGCCGAGCGTGGCCGGCAACTCGCGCACGAAGGACTCTTCGAGCCCGCAGTCAATCAGCGCGCCGAGGCACATATCGCCGGCGATGCCGGACATAGGGTCGAGGATGGCGATACGGGTCATATCGCGGGAAATCTAGCGGCCGTGGACGCCGCCGCTGGAGGCTGCGGCGGTCCGGTTAGATTCCACCTCGTGACCGCCATCGGCCCCGAGAACCTCCCCTACACGCTCATCGGCGGCGAAGCCGGTGTCCGCCAGCTCGTGGACCGCTTTTACGACCTGATGGACAGCGCCCCCGAGGCCGCGCAGGTCCGTGCGCTCCACGCCTCGAACCTCAAGGTCTCGCGCGAAAAACTGTTTCTGTACTTCAGCGGATGGCTGGGCGGCCCGCAGCTCTACATCGAGAAGTTCGGCCACCCGATGTTGCGGGCGCGGCACATGCCCTTTCCCATCAGCTTCGTCGAGCGCGACCAATGGCTTTGGTGCATGGAACGGGCGATTGCCGAACAGGAGATGCCCGATGGGCTCCGGGCCTTTCTCCGCGAAAAGCTCCGCCCGTTGGCGGACCACATGCGGAATCGATAGGAAAGTCAGGGTCCACCGCGGCCTGAACCGCGGCGCAACGGTTCAGGCCTTACCAGCGATAGCTCGCCCCGGATCCAGTGTTGAACACCACCACCTCAGCGTCCGCTGCCAGCCGGCCGGCCGAGACCAGCTGACGAGCCGCCTCCAGCGCTGCCCCACCCTCAGGGGCCGCATCGATGCCGGATCGCGAGGCCAGGAGGAAGGTCCCCGCCTTGATGTGCTCCTCAGCGACCGCCTCGGCGTCGCCGCCGCTCTCGCGCAACGTGCGCAGCGTCAGCCGATCGCCCAGGGGGCCCGGCACGCGGAGGCCGCTGGCGTGTGTGATCGGATTCTCCCAGGGCGTCGCCTTCTCCTCGCCGGCCGCGAAAGCCCGCACCAGCGGGGCGCAGCCGGCGGCCTGTGCGATGATCATCCGCGGCTTCGTGGTGTCCGCGGGCAGCCAGCCCCAGCCGACCATTTCATTGATCGCCTTCCAGATGCCGATCGTGCCCTCGCCGCCGCCCGTGGGATACACAATCGCGTCCGGCAGCCGCCAGCCCAGCTGCTCGGCGACCTCGTAGCCCATCGTCTTCATGCCTTCCACGCGGTACGGCTCTCGCACCGTGGCCACGTTGAAGTAGCCGCTTTCCTTGGCGAAGGCCATCGTTGCCTTGCCCGCGTCACCGATGTGTCCGTCGACCGTCTGCAGGTCGGCCCCGAAGGCCCGGATCGACCCCAGGATCGGAGGCGGCGTGGTCACGGGCGCGTAGATCCGGCACGGCATCTGGGCCGCCGCCGCATAGGCCGCCAGTGCGATGCCCGCGTTGCCCGCCGTCGGCACGCAGACGCCCGGTAGGCCGAGGTGCTTGGCCCGCGTCACCGCCATCATCAGGCCGCGGGCCTTGAAGCTCGCGGTGGGATTGATGCCCTCGTCCTTCACCCAGAGCCGCCGCACGCCGATCTCCCGGGCGAGATGCGGTAGTTCCACCAGCGGCGTCATCCCCTCCCCCAGCGACACCGGCTGTTCAGGGGCCAGGAGCGGCAGCGCATCGCGATACCGCCAGAGGCTCGCCTCGCCCGTCACCGCCGAACGCGGCACCGGCTTCGCGTAGCGGACTAGGAGGGGCTGCCCACAGTCCGGGCAGAGCGAGGCCAGGCGGCTGCCGTCAGCCTGGGTATAGGTGCAGACGCTGCAGTGGAGGGACCAGGTCATGGGACGGATGAAGGGAGAAGGACAACGGACGAACGATACACGATTTCCCTGTGCAGTTCAGCCTCCGCCCTCGGGCTTCCGTCCTTCGTCCGCGCCCAGCGCGGCGAGGATCTTCCGCGCCGATGCTTCCGAGAATCCCTCCAGCGCCGCGATCGCCTCGACGGTCGCCTCCTTCACACCCTGCAGTGACCCGAAGGCCTGCAGCAAGCTGCGCCGCCTGTTCGGTCCCACACCCGGGATCTTGAGCAGTTCGCTGGTCACCGTCCGCATGCTGCGCCGCTTCCGGTTGTACGTCACCGCACTGCGATGCGCCTCGTCGCGGATCTGCTGCAGGAGGCGCAGCGCCGGCGAGCGACGCGGGAGACGCAGCGGCTCGGCGCGGCCGCGCTGGAAGACCTCCTCCTCGCGCTTGGCGAGCCCGATGAGCGGGATGTCGCCGAGGGCAAGATCCTGCAGGGCCGCATCGGCGGCGCTGACCTGGCCCTTGCCGCCGTCCACCACGATGAGGTCCGGGAGCTGTTTCCTCTCGTCCAACCGCCGCCGGAAATAGCGGCCCACGACCTCGCGCATGCTCTGGAAGTCATCGGGACCGTGGGCCTCGTCCACGCTCTTCACGCGCATCGTGCGGTACTCGCTCCGGCGCGGCCGCGCGTTCTCGAACCACACGATGCCACCCACGCTGTCCTTGCCCTGCGAGGTGGAGTTGTCGAAGCAGACGATCGAGCGCGGCAGCTTCTGCATGCCAAGGGCCTGCCCCAGTTCGTAGACCGGGTCCGCGGCGCGCTCATCGGTCTCCTGCTCGGCCAGCTTGAACTCCTCCAGGAGATGGCGCGCATTTTGCTCCGCGAGGTCCAGGAGTTCGCGCTTCGGGCCGCGCTGCGGCACCAGCACCCTCGCCTCGCCGGCCAGGGCCTGCTCAAACAGTTCGCGGTCCTCGAAGTCAAAGGGCAGCAGCAGTTCCCGCGCGCGGGCCGGCGCCTTGAGGTACGAGCCCACGAGATACGTGGCCATCACCTGGCCATCGGCCTCCTCGTCCACGCCCTCGAGAAACCGGTGCTCACGCCCCACCATCTTGCCGGAGCGGATACGCAGCAGCGTGCAGGCGGCATCGTCGCCGTCGCGGGCGTAGCCGATCACGTCGCGGTCACCGCCCTCGACCTCCAGCACCACGGTCGGCTCCTCGAGGCGCTGCAGCCGCGTGACCGCATCGCGCAACTCGGCGGCGCGCTCGAAGTCCAGCGCGTCAGCTGCCTCCTCCATCTTCTCCTTCACCCGCTTCACCACGTCGTCCGTGCGGCCGTCGAGGAAGTCCAGCACCTCGTCGATCATCGCCCGGTAGTCGGCCTGCGACTGCAGGAACACGCAGGGCGCCTTGCAGCGGCCGATGTGGTAGTCGAGACAGGGCCGCTCCGGCATCTCCTTCGGCATGTCGTAGCGACAGGAGCGCACGGTGAAGATG
>JAYQOZ010000059.1:3959-9803 GCA_038145035.1 Gemmatimonadaceae bacterium
TGAAGATGCGCTTCACGACGTCCAGCGCCCGGCGCATCGTGGCCACGTCCGTGTAGGGGCCGAAGTAGCGGGCGCCGTCGTCGTGCAGCTTCCGCGTCACGAACACGCGGGGATACGGCTCCTGCGTGGTGACCTTGACGTACGGGTAGGTCTTGTCGTCCCGCAGCATCACGTTGTACCTGGGCCGATGCTCCTTGATCAGGGTCTGCTCAAGGATCAGCGCGTGCGCCTCGTCCGGTACCACGATCGTGTCGAGATCGGTGATGCGCTCCACCAGCCGTCGGGTCTTGGGGCTCTCCCGGTGCTCGGAGCCGAAGTAGCTCCGCACGCGCGGCTTCAGCCGCTTGGCCTTGCCCACATAGAGGATCTCGCCCTCGGCGCCCTTCCAGAGGTAGACGCCTGGGCCGTCCGGCAGGTGGGCGAGCTTCTGCGCGACCCGGTCAGGCGCGACGGGCATCGTCGACTCCGGCCACCCGCGTGCACGCGAGGTAGGCCAGTCCGTAGGCGCCGCAGACCACGGCACCGATCACCAGGGGGTGCTGGCCCTGCACCAGTCGAACGGCGCCCAGGCCAACGGCGGCGGCAGCCAGGGCGGAGCCCCAGAGGCGCAGCAATAGCGACGGCGCCACCCGCACCGCCCCGATGCGCCGCGTGATTGCCGCACGCAGCAGCAGGAACTCCACCCAGCCGGCGCAGCCGCTGGCGGCGGTCAACGCGGCCACACCCCAGCGTCCGTCGATGTCGAGCCAGCGTGGCAGTCCCAGCGCCAGCGTCGCACCGAGGACGGCAGCGAGCACCACGCGCAGCAAGGCAAAACGGAACGGCGTGCGCGTGTCGCGCAGCGCGAAGGACGCCGAAGCGTAGAGTCGCCCCATCGTGCTCGCGAGCAGTCCCACGGCGGACCCCGCCAGCGCCCCCCAGACCCACTGCGAATCAGCGCGCGTGAAGGCGCCGCCCTGGAACACCGCCGCCGCCAGCACGCCACCGAAGGCCACGAAGGCCAACGCCGAGGGAATCACGAAGTACGCGATGCGCCGCAGTCCGCTGGCAAGCCGGGCGCGGAGGCGCGCGTGCACCGCGGCCTCGTCCCCGGTCGCGCCTGACATCTCCGGCAGCTCGGACGCCGCGATCGACATGCCGAACAGCGACACCGGCAGCAGGCTGATGGCCTGCGCGTAGGTAAGCGTGGCGAGGGCCCCGGCCCCGAGCAGCGAGGCGATCATCGTGTCCACGTAGGCGCTCACCTGCACCACGCCACGCGTGCCGACCGCCGGCCCAAAGGCCGTCACCACGCTACGGACCTCCCCAGCGGCGGGTCCGGCACTGAAGCGCAGCGCACGCTCCACGCGCAGCACGGACGGCAGCTGCACCACGAACTGCAGCAGGCTGCCCAGCACGCTAGCCATCGCCACCAGCACGGCCAGCTCGCTGGCCTCCTGCCAGGCCCTCGATCGCCCGCCAACCACCAGCGCCACGATGATCGCGGCATTCCACAGCACCGGCGACGCATAGGAGAGGAAAAACTTCCGGTGCGCATTCAGGATGCCAAGGCACCAGGCCGAAAGCACGAGGAGGCCGAGGCCCGGGAAGATGATCCGTACCAGCTGCACGGTGAGCGTGCGCGCCTCGCCGGAGAAGCCGGGGGCCACCAGCGCCACCAGCAACGGCGCGCCGAGTACGCCGACCAGCACCACCACCGAGACCAGCACGGCGAGCAGGGCGAAGACCGCTCCGGCCACCCGCCCCGCCTCGTCCTTTCGTCCCTCGGCCAGCAGGCGCGAGTAGACGGGAATGAACGACGCCGAGAGCGACCCCTCGCCGAAGAGGTTCTGCAGGAGGTTCGGGATGCGGAACGCGGCCGCGAGGGCGTCCGCGGCGATGCCCGTGCCGAGGAAGTGCGCCGAGGCGCGCTGCCGGACGAGACCGAAGAGCCGGCTGAGCAGGATCCCGGCTGCGACGAGACGCGCGCCGCCGGATGCCATCAGCCGCCGACCAGCGTCCCCGCGTGCATGGCGGCCCCTGCCTTCAGCTGCGCAAGCAGCGGGTCGCCATGCCGCGCGAGCATCGGCACCGGATTCAGGCGCCGTTCCTGTCGTTGGTTCTCCGGCATCAGGGAGGCGCGCACTGTCGCCAGGTCGGTGACCGCCTCGACCGCGCGCGCGCGCGCCGCCGCCCGGATCCGTCGCTCGAGCCGGTCCGCGCGATGCAGCATCTGGTGCCGCGCGCCCTCCAGCACGCGCTCCGGCACGAGGTGATCCATCTCCGCGGAGATCCGCGCCAGCGTGCCGAGGCGCTCGCCGAGGTCCTGCCGCAGCCCCTCGAGTGCGGAACGCACCTCCGGCGGCATCGCCCGGTCGCCGACGCGCTTCTCCGCCGCGTGTGGGTCCTTGAGGTCGTCCAGCACCATGCCGAGGCGCCCGAGCCTCCGGTCTACGCTCGGCTCCACCACGGTGACGGACCAGCGCGGCACGGCCAACGGCACGTCGACGCCCAGCGCCTGCGCCACCGCGCTCACCTGTGCGAAATACGCGATCTCGCCCGGGCCGGCCACGTAGGCCACGGTGGGCAGGATGCGTCGCTCCACCACCGGACGGAGCAGCACGTTCGCGGAGAGGATCGAATCCGCGCGCTGCGCGAAGTCGGCCGCCTGCGCGATCGGGATGCGCTCCTTCACGCCGCCCAGTGCCTTGAAGACCAACGAGAGGCGCGGCACGCGCGCCACCTGCGGTCGGAAGCCCGAGCGCTCGATGGCGACCATGCGCAGGGCCAGCGCCTCATCAACGCTCGCCGCGCGACGGAGGGCGTCCACCAGCGTAGGCCGAGCCGCCGCTCGCGTGGCCGGATGCCAGGAGTCGAGCACGGCAATGCCCTGCGGCTCCAGCAGGCTGCGCAGGAAGCGCACGTAGGCCGCGCCGATGGTCGCGTCGGGCTGATACGCGGACTTGAGCGCGTCGAGGATGCCCGCGTGCGGTGCCGATCCCGCGGCGGCCATCAACTGCTCAAGCTCCTTCGAGGTGTCACCGAGCGGCATCTCCGCCATGACGACGCCCTCGCCGCCCCGGCGCGGGATATTGAGCCGCTGCACGCCGCCTTCGACGGCGATCGCCGTCCACGAGGCCTCGGCGAAATCCCCGTCATCGGTCGCAGCCCAGAACTCGGGGGCGGTCGGGATGCCGGTCTGACGTTCCAGGCGATCGGCCAGCGCGAGCGCGCTCACGGCCTTCAGGAGCGTATACATCGGGCCGCCGAAGAGCCCCGGCTGCTGTCCGGTCGTCACCACGATGCCGTTCATGGCGGCCACGCGCTCGAGGCGCTCCGCGGCCGCACCCGAGGGATCCAGCGCGGGACGCAGGCCCGAGAGCCAGCGGCTGGCCGAAAACTCCGCCCGCACCTGCTCCGCGTGCTCCTTCCACGCGCTCGCACCGGAGGGCCGGGTCCGGTACCACTCCACCGGCGCCTGCCCCTCCTGGGCAGCGCGCGAGAGGGGGCCCCCGCCGAGGGCTTCGGTGACGATCCGGGGGGCGCTCACGCCTGCGCCTCCCGCCGCCGACAACATCGTTGGAAAGACTCGGGCATCTGCAACACTACTTGTGGTAGGGTTCGCCACGCAGGATGGTCCCCGCGCGATACAGCTGTTCCATCAGGACCAGCCGCGCCAGCTCGTGCGGCAGGGTCCACGGGGCGAGCGAGAGCCGAACCTGCGCGGAGCGTCGGAGCGAGTCATCCACGCCGAAGGCACCGCCGATCGCGAACACCACGTCGCGCGCCGCCTCCCGCCACTCCTGCAGCCGACGGGCGAAGGCTTCCGAGGCCAGCGCCTGCCCGCCCTGCGCATCGCAGAGCACCAGCACCGCGCCCGTGGGCATCCTCGCCCGCAACCGCTCGCCTTCCTTTTCCATTACCTGGGCCGGTGCCAGATGCCGCGCCGGCTCCTCCTTCACCTCAACGACCTCAAGCGGCCAATAGTGCGCCGCCCGCTCCTCGTACTGACGAATGGCCGCCGCGAGCGCCGCGTCTCGCGGCTTCCCCACGGCGGCCACCACGACCTTCACGCGTCCGTCCGGCGCCCCGGCCGAACCGGGGCGGCCGCGTCACGCATAGATGCCACGGAGGCGGTGTACCGTCGCCACACGGCTGATGGCCACCATGTACGACGCCGTGCGCATGTTCACCTTGTGCTGCTGCGAGAGCTTGAGCACGTCGGCGAAACTGTTCACCATGATGCTGCGCAGGCGGTCGTTCACCGTCAGCTCGTCCCAATAGTAGCCCATGCGGTTCTGCACCCACTCGAAGTAGCTCACGGTCACGCCGCCGGCGTTCGCGAGGATGTCCGGCACGACGAACACGCCCTTCTCGTCGAGAATGGCGTCCGCCTTGGCCGTCGTCGGGCCGTTGGCGCCCTCGCAGATGATCTTCGCGCGGATGTTCTTGGCGTTCTTGGTGGTGATCACGTTCTCGAGCGCAGCCGGGATCAGCACGTCGACGTCCAGCTCCAGGAGCCGCTCGTTGCTGATGCCGTCCCCCTTGCCATAGCCCTCAAGCGAGCGATGCTTGCGGACATACGCGATGGCGTCCTCGACGTCGATGCCGCCCGGGTTGTGGTACCCGCCGGTGCGATCGCTGATGGCGACCACCGTGCAGCCCTCGCGCTGCATCAGCTGCGCCGCCACCGAGCCGACGTTGCCGAAGCCCTGCACTGCGACCGTCGCGCCCTTCACCTCCATGCCGAGGTGCTGCAGCGACTCGAGCGCCGTGAACATCACGCCGCGGCCGGTGGCCTCGCGGCGCCCCTGCGAGCCACCCATCTCGATCGGCTTGCCGGTGGTCACGGCATTCACGGTGTGGCCGACGTGCATGGAGTACGTGTCCATGAGCCAGGCCATCACGCGCTCGTTCGTGTTCACGTCGGGTGCCGGCACGTCGCTGTCCGGGCCCAGCGTGGAAATGATGGCCGAGGTGTAGCGACGCGTCACGCGCTCGAGTTCGCCCACCGACATGTTCAGCGGATCGCAGATCACGCCGCCCTTCGCACCGCCGAAGGGGATGTTCACCACGGCACACTTCCAGGTCATCCAGGCCGCGAGCGCTTTCACCTCGTCGAGGCTCACGCCCATGTCGAAGCGGATGCCGCCCTTTGCCGGCCCACGCGAGGTGTTGTGCAACACGCGGATGCCCGTGAACACCTCGACCTCGCCATTGTCCATCAGCACCGGAATCGACACGGTGATTTCCTTCTCGGCGCTGCGGAGCACCTTGTAGATGCCCGGCTCGAGGTCCAGTAGTTCGGCGGCCCGGTCGAAGCGCGACATCATCGCCTCGAAGGGATTCTCTTCGTTCAGGAACCCGTGGTCCTTTTCCGGTCGGACAATCGGGTTCGTGGGGAGGCGGAGGTCGGCCATGGCGCGGGGGTGTCGAACCGGCCCGAAGGACCGGCATCAAAGGGTCGGATTCAGGGTGCAGTTACCGGGACCAAGCGGCGCATCGCCTCACGAAGCGTCGGCGCGCCACGCTCAACCTCGACAACCTGTGAAAGATACCACAGCGGAGGGGCTTGGCGAGGCCAGCGCTCCCCAAGCTTCACCGCGTCCTTGAGCGTGCAAACCGTCAAGTCCACACCCGTCGCGCGCGACGCGAGATTTGTGATGTCCGCGTCGCTGAACGGATGGTGATCGGGGAATTGCGCGGACGTCACCTGGGCCCCGGTCACCCGCAATTGGGCCTCAAAGGCCTCCGGAGCGCCGACCGCGGAGATCGCCATCACCCGCGTGCCACGGAGGGCTCCGAGCGCCAAGGGATCACGCCTGCTGGCCGGATCGGCGCTTCGGAGCGGACCTGGCTTGAGGG
>JAYQOZ010000060.1:0-9677 GCA_038145035.1 Gemmatimonadaceae bacterium
ACCAGGCGGCGATGTAGTCAGGCCGGCGGTTCTGGTACTTGAGGTAGTAGGCGTGCTCCCAGACGTCGAGGCCGAGCAGCGCGTGCCTGCCCTCCATGAGCGGGTTGTTCTGGTTCGGCGTGCTCTCGATCGTCAGCCCGCCGTCCTTGGCCGCGATCAGCCAGGCCCAGCCAGAGCCGAAGCGGCCAGTTCCCGCCGCCTTGAACGCGTCGCGGAACTTCGCGAAGTCGCCGAACGCCGCCGTGATCGCGGCGCCCAGGTCGCCGCCGGGCTCCCCGCCCGCCTTCGGCGCCATCGTGTTCCAGAAGAGCGTGTGGTTCCAGTGGCCGCCGCCGTTGTTGCGCACGGCCGTGCGGACCGCCTCAGGCACGTTCGCAATGTCGGCGCAGATCCGGTCCAGGGACCAGCCCGCCAGTTCCGGTGCCTTCTCGATGGCGGCGTTCAGGTTGTTCACGTACGCCTGATGATGCTTGCCGTGGTGAATCTCCATCGTCTGGGCATCGATGTGCGGCTCGAGCGCCGCCGGCGCGTAGGGAAGGTCAGGAAGGGTGTGTGCCATCAGGAAGTCCTCGCAGGGTCAGGTGAAGAGGGGGTGCCGCGGGAGGACCGCGACTTCCACCATCCGTAGATGCCCGGGGTGATGGAGAGGAGGATGATGCCGATGATCAGCTTCTCGACGTGCAGCTCAAGGCCCGGCACCATCTTCACGACGTAGTAACCCGTGAGCAGCATGGACCAGATCCAGAGGAGGCCGCCGATCACGTTGTAGAACACGAAGGTGGGATAGTGCATCCTCGCAGCGCCGGCCACCACCGGGGCGAAGGTCCGCGCAAAGGGCATGAAGCGCGCGAGGATGATCGTCTTGCCGCCGTGCCTTTCGTAGAACGCCTGCGCCGCGCGCAGGTGTTCCTGCTTGAACCAGCGCGAGTCCGGCCGACTGAACAGGGCGTTGCCGGAGCGCCGGCCGATGCCGTAGGCAATCTGGTCGCCGCCGACCGCCGCGGCGCTACAGAGTATGCCCAGCGTCCACACGTTCAGGTTCACCACCGGATCGCGCGCCGCCGCCACCAGGCCTGCGGTGACCAGCAGCGAGTCGCCGGGCAGGAAGGGGAAGAGTAGGCCCGTCTCGACGAAGATGATGGTGGTCACGCCCATGTAGCCGGCGGTCGCGACCAGGGACTCGAGGTCGCGCAGCTGCGCCAGCAGATCGCTCAGGAATTCCATGTCGCGGAAGTTAGTGGTTCGCATCGCGGGCGACGACGCCGGCCAGACCGGGGCCGACTATCTTCCGCGGATGTCCGCGCTCTCGCAGGTCGCCATCGTGCTCCACCGGCCGCAGGATCCGGTAAACATCGCAGCCGTCGTGCGCGTGATGAAGAACTTCGGGTTCGACGACCTGCGCCTCGTCCAGCCCGTGGCCTACGACCCCTGGCGCATCGAGGGCGTGGCCCACGGCACCCGTGACCTCGTCGAGAGGATCCGGCACTTCGACAGCCTCGACGGGGCCCTCGCCGACTGCGTCTTTGTCGCCGCCTTCGGCGCCAAGCGCCGGGCGCACCGCTGGCCGGTGACCGAGCCGCGGGCCATGGCGGCCACCGTGCTGGAGCGGGTCGAGCACGGGAAGGTGGCCCTGCTCTTCGGACAGGAGGATCACGGGCTGCCCAACGAGGCGATCGACCGGGGCCAGGTGCTGGTGCGCATTCCCACCACCGAGCACGCGTCGCTGAACGTGGCACAGGCGGTGCTGGTCGCCGCCTATGAGTTGCACCTCGCCGCCGGCGACGCCACGCGGCGAGTGGCGCGACACAAGCACGCGGCGCCCCTGCCGGTCCTGGCGGAGTGGGAGCGCGCCCTCGGCGACATCGATCGGGCGCTGGCGGCGATCTCCTTCTATCGGACGCGGAACCCGGAACACATCATGCGCTCGGTGCGGTCGCTCCTGAACCGCGCCGGGCCCGACAGTCGAGAACTGACCCTCGTGCGTGCCATGGGCATCGAGGTTTTGCGCACGATCGATCGGGTCAAGCGAGGGCTGGAACCCGAGTAGGAAATCGCGGCAACTCCATTCAAGAACTGCACTTGCGGGGCGTTGTAGGGCGGCTCATTTTTCGACGTCGCAAAAGAGCTTGTGAAATCGTTCACAAGTTGAGTAGACCATTCGGGTTTCCCTCACTCCGAGTCCTTCGCTGATGACGGGTCGTAGCAAGTGGGTTCTCATCCCCGGAGTCGTGACCGTTGCCGCGGTCGTGACCATGCTCTCCGCGTACGCTGGCTCCCAGAGCTCGGCCGATGCTGCGCAGCCGACCGCTGAGGAGACGGCGACACAGAAGGCCAACCGCGAGGCCTTCGGCAAGGCGAAGCCGGGTCCCTGGGCGTACAGCGGTGCGTCCGGCTACACCTTCTATGTGGGGGGCGGCATCGGCCGCTCGCCCGAGCAGCCGGTGAAGTTCCCGCACCCGGTGCACGTGAACGCGCTGCAGATGAACTGCGCGTTCTGCCACAATGCCGCCGGCCAGTCGCCGGACCCGGGCCTGCCCGCCGTCGGCACCTGCATGGCCTGCCACACGCTCGTGGGCGGTGACCGTCCGGAGATCCAGAAGCTCCAGGCGTATTGGAACGCCAGGCAGCCGGTGCCCTGGGTGCGCGTGCACAAGGTACCCGAGTACGTGCACTTCCCGCACATGCGCCACGTCAACGCCGGCGTGACCTGCCAGACCTGCCACGGTCAGGTCAACAACATGCCCCAGGTCTTCCAGGCGCAGTCGCTCAACATGGGCTGGTGCGTCCAGTGCCACGTGAATGGCTACTCGCCAGCCGAAGGGATGCGCGCCGCGGGGCTCGAGCCGGACTCCGCGACGCTGGCGCTGCCGCGAAAGAAGGCGACGTACGACTGCGCCACCTGCCACTACTAGGATCGCGATGACTCCCGATACCACGGAAGCCACCCAGGAGCGCGCGGCCGTCAAGCGCCGCGAGTTTCTCAAGGTCCTCGGCGTCTCCACCGCCGCCACCGCCGCCGTCGGCTGCGGTACGGGCGATGTCGAGAAGCTGATTCCCTATCTCGTCTCGCCGGACAACACCGTTCCCGGCGTCTCGAACTACTACGCCACGACCTGCCGCGAATGCGCCGCTGGCTGCGGCCTCATCGTCGAGGTGCGCGACGGCCGCGCCATCAAGGCCGAGGGCAACCCGGCGCACCCGGTGAACCGCGGCGCGCTGTGTGCCCGCGGCCAGTCGTCGCTGCAGGGCCTGTACAATCCGGATCGCTATCGCGGCCCGATGAAGCGCGAGGGCGAGCGCCTCGTCCCGACCACCTGGGACGATGCCATCGGCATCCTCGCCCAGAAGCTCGGCGAGGTGAAGAGCCGCAACACCGGCGGCCGCGTCGCGTTCATCAACCAGCACGAGCAGGGCAGCTTCCCGGCCTTCCTCGACCAGGTGCTTGCGGGCTACGGCATCGCCGCGCACCTCAGCTACGACGCCGAGGCGCCGGTCGCGACCGCCCAGGCCAACCGCGCGGCCTACGGATCGTCCTGGCCGCAGATCGACTTCGCGGCCGCCGACCTCATCGTCTCGTTCAGCGCCGACTTCCTCGACGGCTGGGGCCTTCCGGTCCCGCAGCAGCTGGCCTTCGCGGACGCGCGGGGTCGCGTCGAGGGCGCGCCGCGCTTCATCTATGTGGGCGCGCGCCGCTCGCTCACCGGCCTCAACGCCGACTCCTGGATCCCGGCCCGTGCCGGTTCCGAGCTGGCGATCGTCCACGCAATGCTCGGGCGTGGCTCGCTCGCCGCTGCTGCCGAGGAGGCGGGTGTGGCCGAGGAGCTGCTGGCCAACCTGCAGCGCGAGATTCGCGCCGCCTCCGCGTCAGCGCTCGTCGCCGGCGGACACACGGCGAACGCCGGCGAGCTCGCCAGTGCGGTGGCCGAGCTCAACCGGCAGCGCGGCAACGTCGGCAGGACCATCCTCCCAGGACAGGGCTACAGCGCATTCGACGGCGTGGCCTCCGCCGCCGAGCTCCGCGGCCTCGTGCAGCGGATGAACACGCGCAGCATCGACCTCGTGATGGTGCGCAACGCGAACCCCGTGTTCACGACGCCGCCGTCACTGGGCTTCGACGGCGCCTTCGTGAACGTCGGCTTCAAGGTCTCCTTCTCGACCATCAGGGACGAGACCTCGGAGCTCTGCGACCTGATCCTGCCGGATCACCACGGCCTCGAGAGCTGGGGTGACGCCGAGCCGCTGCGCGGCACGCTGTCGCTGCAGCAGCCGACGATGGACCCGGTCTTCGACTCCCGCTCCACGGCCGACGTGCTGCTGGCCGTCGCCAAGGGCGACCCGTCGCTGGCGCAGCGCTTCCGCTATGACGATTACCGCGAGTGGCTGGCCAGCCGCATCGGCGGCAACGCGGCACTGCGCAGCGCGCTGCCGACGGCGCTGACCCGCGGCTCCGCGGCCACGCGCAACGTGCCCGCGGCTCGCGTGAGTCCGGCGGTCGGGACGCCCGGCAGCGGCGACTATCACCTGATTGCCTACGTCTCGCCGACGCTCGGCGACGGCCGCGGCGCGAACAAGCCCTGGCTCCAGGAGCTGCCGGACCCCGTCACCAAGATCTGCTGGCAGACGGTGGTGGAGATGCACGCCGAGACGGCCGCGGCCCTCGGCGTCGAGGATGGTGACATGGTCACCGTCGAGACGGACGCGGGTGCGCTGACGGCCCCGGCCTGCATCTACATCGGCCTGCGGCCGGACACGATTGCCGTGGCGCTGGGTCGCGGGCACTCGGACGCCGCCGGCCGCTACGCGGTGGCGGGTGCGAATGCCTTCCAGCTGATCGCCGCCTCCGAGGATGCGCGCAGCGGCGCCGCCGTCTACGGTGCCACCCGGGCCCGCCTCTCGAAGGCCAGCGGCTCGGCCCGTCTGGTCACCACCGAGGGCTCGGGCCGCCAGCACGGCCGCAACATCGCCCAGGCCACCACGGTGGCCGCGATCCTCGCCGGCGAGAACGCGGTCGAGCACCATCACTTCGACGGCCAGGCCAGCACCGAGTTCCTGCCCGGCCTCCGCTCGCCGACGGCGAACGATGCGCAGGGCGAGTTCGGCGTGCCGAACTCCAAGGACAAGGGCCAGTACGACCCGAACCACTGGTCGGGTGCGGCGAAGCGCCGCTGGGCGATGACCATTGACCTTGCCAAGTGCACCGGCTGCTCGGCCTGCGTCACGGCCTGCTACGCCGAGAACAACATCCCGACGGTGGGGGCGTCCTGGCAGGGCGCGCAGATCATGCCCGACCGCACGGGCTTCGGCGCCAACATCACGCGCTCGCGCGAGATGTCCTGGATCCGCCTCGAGCGCTACTACGAGCTGGACCGCGAGCCGAAGGACGTGAAGTTCGACGCCGCGCACCCGGATTTCGAGACGCGCTTCATTCCGATGATGTGCCAGCACTGCGGCAACGCGCCCTGCGAGCCCGTCTGCCCGGTGTTCGCCACGTACCACGCGCCGAACGGCCTGAACGTGCAGGTCTACAACCGCTGCGTCGGCACGCGCTACTGCTCGAACAACTGCCCCTACAAGGTCCGCTACTTCAACTGGTTCGGGTACGGCGAGCCGAACCGTCCGCAGTACGCGTTCCCCGAGCCGCTGCACTGGCAGCTCAACCCGGACGTCACCGTCCGTGGCAAGGGCGTGATGGAGAAGTGCACGTTCTGCGTGCAGCGGATCAAGGAGGCCGAGAACCGGGCCGCGCTCGAGCAGCGCGAGCTGGCGCCGGACGAGTTCACGACGGCCTGTGCGCAGGCCTGCCCCTCGCGGGCGATCGTGTTCGGCGATGCGGCCGATGAGCACTGGTCGGTGGCCAAGTGGGCGAAGGACCGGCGTGCCTACCACGTGTTCGAGGAGCTCAACACCTTCACGGCGGTGGTCTACTTGCAGAAGGTCAACCATCCGGCGCCCGCGGCGTCGGCCAACGCGTAAGGGGGGCGGCGACACATGGCAACACTCGCGCAGCCCGTCGACGAGCCGCGTCGGCCGAACATCGCCTCGGCCGACATCCAGCTCCCGGCGGTCAGGGATTACGAGCAGGTCGACAGCGAAATCCTGGCGATCCTGAGGCCCACGAAGGCCTGGTTCGGGGGGCTGCTGATCGCCCTCGCCTGCCTCGGGCTTGGCATCTCCTCCTGGGCATACCAGATCCACCAGGGTCTTGGCGTGGCGGGCTACACCCCGCCGGTGATGTGGGGCGTCTACATCATCACCTTCGTGTTCTGGGTCGGCATCGGCCACGCCGGTACGCTGATCTCGGCCATCCTGTACCTGTTACGCGCCGGCTTCCGCACCACGCTCTACCGCGCCGCCGAGGCGATGACGGTATTCGCGGTGATGACCGCGGGCCTGTTCCCGATCATCCACATCGGCCGGCCCTGGAAGTTCTTCTGGCTGATCCCGTATCCGAACTGGCGGTTGATCTGGCCGAACTTCAAGTCGCCGCTGGTCTGGGACGTGTTCGCGATCACGACGTACCTGACCATCTCGACCACCTTCCTCTTCGTCGGCCTGATCCCGGACATCGCGGTGCTCCGCGACCGGGAGAAGAACCCGATCCGCCGGCAGATCCTCTCGGTGCTCTCGTTCGGCTGGCGCAACAGCGAGCGCGAGTGGCGGCACTTCGCCCGCGCCTACCTGTTCCTCGCCGCGTTCTCCACGCCCCTGGTGCTCTCGGTGCACTCGGTGGTGTCCTTCGACTTCGCGATGGGCATCGTGCCGGGCTGGCACACCACGATCTTCCCGCCGTACTTCGTGGCCGGCGCCATCTTCTCGGGCTTCGCGATGGTGTGGACCATCGTGATCCCGATGCGTCGCTGGTTCAACCTCAGGCACTACATCACGCTGAACCACCTCGACGCGTCGGCGAAGATGGTGTTGTTCACGTCGCTGGTGGTGGGCTGCGCCTACCTCGTGGAGTTCTTCATCGCCTGGTACGGCGGCGTGAAGTACGAGCAGGACTATTTCTGGAACCGGGTCTTCGGCCAGTGGTGGTGGGCCGCCTGGATCATGCTCACCTGCAACATGATCCTGCCGCTCTCGCTCTTCTCGCAGAAGCTGCGCCGCAACCCGACCTGGCTCTGGATCCTGTCGATCTTCATCAACCTCGGGATGTGGTTCGAGCGCTTCGTGATCGTGGTGCCGTCGCTCTCGCACGACGTGGAGCCCTGGCAGTGGTCCAGCTACGTCCCGACCTGGGTGGACATGGGGCTGCTGATCGGTTCCTTCGGCTGGTTCTTCATGTGGTTCCTGCTGTTCGTGAAGCAGCTGCCGATCATGGCGCTGGCGGAGATCAAGGAGATCGTGCCGCCGCGCATGAAGAAGTCGCACTCGCAGCACGGGGGGCACTGAGATGCATCGCGGCATGATCGGGGTCTTCCATGAGCTGGACTCGACGGTCGAAGCCATCGAGGAGCTCAAGCACAGGGGGCTGGGGAAGCTGACGGCGTACTCGCCGACCCCCCGGCACGAGTTGGAGCACGCCATCGACCCGCCGGCGAGCCCGGTGCGCCGGTTCACGCTGTTCGGCGCGCTCTCCGGCGTCTGCTTCGGCTACTGGATCGCCATCTGGGGTTCGGAGTACTGGCCCCTCGTCGTGGGCGGCAAGGCCATCAGCACCTGGCTGCCGTATACGGTGTTCGGCTTCGAGGTGATGGTCATGGTCGGTGCCCTGTCGACCGTGTTCGGCATGTTCTATCTCGCGGGCATCCCCCGTCTCGTCGAGACGGTGGGTTATGACCCGCGCTTCAGCCACGGCCATTACGGAGTGTGGTGCGAGTGCGCGCCCGACAGGCTCTCCGAGGTGGAATCGGTGATGCGCCGCCACGGGGCGGTGGAGGTGCGCGGTGAGCGCTAACACGAAGCTTCGCAGCGCCCTCGCGGCGCTGGCCCTGCCGCTGGCCCTCACCGCCTGCGACCCGGCCGACTGGATCACCGACTTCAAGCAGCAGCCGTCGGTGGGCACCTGGCAGAAGTTCTCGATGGACGCCGCCACGGGTGACTCCATCGGCTTCCGCGGCAACCCGCAGGGCTCCGTGCCGACCACCGGCATCGCGGTGGCCGAGTGGGAGGTGTCCTACGCGCCGATGCCGCAGACGGTGGACTCGATGTCTGGCCTCGAGAACCCGGTGGCGCCCGACGCGCGTTCGATCGCGAACGGTCACCGGCTGTATCAGGTGAACTGCGCGGTCTGCCACGGCGACCTCGGTGATGCCAACGGCAACCTGCGCCAGCTGAACCCGGCGTACGGTTTCGCGCCCGCCCTCAACGGCGCCGCGACCTCGGCCCGCTCCGACGGCTACATCTTCGGCATGATCCGGAACGGCCGCGGCCTGATGGCCTCGTTCAACCGGATCCCGGAGCCAGAGCGCTGGGACGTTGTCAACTACATCCGTGGCCTCCAGGGCCGCTACCCCGTCCCGACGGCCCGCACGCTGTATCCGGGCCAGGCCTCGGCCTTCAGCGCGGTGAGCGCGCTGGCGCCGACCCTGCCGTCGGCCGCGGTCAAGCCGAGCACCGAGGGTACGGTGGCCAAGCCGGAGAAGGCGGCAGCCGCCGAGGGCGGGCACGGGGGGGACCACTAGGATGAGCCACCAGCACCATTATTCCCCGCCGCGCGACCAGTTCATCGAGGTCCTGCGCGGCAAGCAGATGCCCGAGGGCGTGAAGAAGCTCTCGCTTGGCCTTGCGGTCTTCGGCATCGGCCTCTTCCTGTATGGGGCGGTGGTGGGCGAGCAGCGCGCCTGGACCGCGTTCCACGTCAACTGGCTGTTCTTCACCACCATCGCCTCGGCCGGCGTGATGTTTTCCGCCGTCCAGCGGATCACCACGGCCCGCTGGTCGCGGGGCATCCTGCGCTTCATGGAGGGCTTCGTGGCCTTCCTGCCCTTCGCGGCGCTCGGGCTCCTCGTGATCCTCGTCGGCGGCAAGGAGCACATCTATCCTTGGTGGAACGAAGTCGGCACCGGACAGCTGATCCCGGAGAAGGAGGCCTACTTCAACCACGGCTTCTTCTACGCCCGCTCGCTGCTGTCCTTCGGCCTGCTGCTGGTACTGCAGGTCTGGTACATCTACACGTCGGTGCGCCTTGACGTCGGCATCACGCCCGAGTACGGCGCCTCCTGGGCTGCCGGCCTGCGCGCGCGGATGCGCGCCGGCTTCGGCGAGGAGCGGCGCGAGCTGCACAGTACGCACTCGCTGCAGGGCAAGCTGGCCGTCGTCATGGCCCTGGTCTTTGGCTTCGGCTGGTGCGTCCTGGCCTGGGACCACTCGATGTCGCTGGACTACCACTTCTTCAGCACGATGTACGGCTGGCAGGTCTTCATGGGCGGATGGCTCGTGGCCATCATGAGCCTCGCCGTGCTTGTCCGCTGGTGGAAGGGGCAGTTCCCGGAACTGCCGGAGCTCGTGACCGAGAAGCACTATCACGACCTTGGCAAGCTCGGCTTCGCCTTCACGGCGTTCTGGGGCTACCTGACCTTCTCGCAGTACCTGATCATCTGGTATGGCAACCTGGCGGAGGAGACGCATTTCTTCACGCTGCGCCTCTCCGGCATCTGGAGTGCGACCACGATGGCCGCCGCGGTGCTGACCTTCATCCTGCCGTTCTTCGGGCTGCTCTCGGTGAAGGCCAAGGT
>JAYQOZ010000061.1:0-9491 GCA_038145035.1 Gemmatimonadaceae bacterium
CCCTCGTCGATGATCGTCCTCCAGTCGAGAACGCCGGCGCCGGCGTCGACCATGCGGTGCGCCGGCGGGCCCATCGAGTCCTTGATGTGCAGGTGCACGATGCGGTTGCCGTGCGCGCGGAGCACCGCGAGCGGATCGTGCCCGGAGCGGAATGCCCAGTAGCAGTCGAGCTCCAGGTCCACCACGGCGGGGTCGCTCTCGCGCGCCAGCACATCCCAGAGGATGTCCCCGCCTCGCGCGGCGAAATCGTAGTCGTGGTTGTGGAACCCGGCGCGGATGCCGCGTGAGGCGCCCGCCTGTCCGGCGGCGCTGAGCAGCCTGCCGAGTGCCGCGTATCCCTCGGCGTTGCGCTCCGGGGGATTCGTGGACGGGACGATGACCCAGCGCTGCCCCATGGCCGCGGCGCGGTCCAGCGTGGCCTCGAGCTGCTCTGGCTGCAGCGCCCGCGCGTCCACATGCACGGCCGGCGAGCGCAGGCCGTGCTGGTCGAGCAGGCGGCGCAGGTCCTCGGCTGAGCGCCCGTAGCTACCCCACCACTCGATTTCCAGGAATCCCATCCGGGCGATGCGGGCAATCGTGCCCTCGACGTCCGCCTGCATTGCCTGGCGCAGCAGATACAGCTGCACGCCGATGCCGTCCGGCTGTTCACGGGAAAGGCCCGTTGTCATCGAGGACCAGGCCTTGGGGGGCAGCAGCGATGCGGCGGCGCTGGCGCCGACGCCGGCGAGAAAATCACGTCGCGTGGTCATGGCTCGAAGCTACGGAGGCCAGTCACGTCGCCGCTAGGCGAGGCAGCGTCCGGACGCGCGACAGGCCTCAGGGGACGTACTTGGCCGGATCGAAGGCCATCTCGGCCGTGAAGTGCCGTCGCAGTACCGGGATGTCCCGGTCCGGGTCTCCGGTGGTGTGGAACACCGGATAGATCCGCACGGTGCGCGTCGAGAAGTCGAGGGCTACGGGCACGATCGGCAGCTGCGCCTTGTGCGCAATCCACCAGAATCCGCTGCGCCAGCGCTCGATGCGCCTGCGCGTGCCCTCCGGCGACAGTGCGATGATGACCCGGTCGAGCCGGCCCACCAGCTCCGCGGTCTGCGTCACCACGTCGTTCTTGCTGTGGCGGTCCACCGGGAAGCCGCCCAGCCAGCGCATCATCAGGCCCATCGGAAACCGGAACAGCGTGTCCTTGCCGAGGAAGGTGCCGCGGAGACCGATGGCATATTTCGCCATCACGCCGATGACAAAATCCCAGTTGGACGTGTGCGGCGCGACGATGATCTCGAACTTGCGCAGGTTCGGCATCGGTTCGCCGGCAAAGCGCCAGCCGGAGAGCCGCATCAGCGTGACGGCGAACCACCGGGAGAATGCGTTGCCGCGCGAGGCCACGTTGTCCCCGATCACCGGAACGTTGGCACGCCCGCCGTGCCGTGCGCCGATGACGGGCTCGTCCGAGGTGTCGACGCGCGCCACGGGGGCGAGGATCCGCGCGCTCACCAGCCCGAGCATAGAGAGTGCCAGGCCCACCGAGGCGAAGATGACCGCCCAGCGCGGGGTGCCCGACGCATCGCGCAGCAGCTCCACGAGCGTGCCGCCGACGAGCGGTCCGGCGAGGAACCCGAACGAGCCCGCCACCTGGAAGCTGCCGAACAGGCCTTCGCCGGCGCCACGGCGTGCGAGGTCGCCCACCAGCGCGAGGCTTGGCGAGAACATCAGGGCGCTGAGCAGTCCCGAGGCCACCATTGCCGCCGGTAGCCACCCGAGCGGCAGCAGGCCGTAGGTGGAGTAGACGAGCCCAAAGGCGATGTTCGCGAAGATCAGCGGGCCGAACCAGCCCACCCGGTCCGCGTAGCGTCCAGCCGGCCAGCAGAACAGCGCGAAGGGCAGCAGGAAGAGCGACATCAGCATCCCGCGGGACGCCGCACCCACGCCGTGCACCTCGGTGAGGAAGAGCGTAAAGCTCGAGACGAACACGCCGATCAGGAAACGGTCGGCGAAGCCGTAGGCGAGTGGCATCCAGCTCACGAGGGCGCTGCGGTCCCAGCGATAGCGGGCCTCGGGATCGCGTGGCGGTGCCGCGGACTGCGGCACCGCGGACGACGCGGCCGCGGCCAGCACCAGCAGCGCGGCGCCCACGCCGTACACCGACAGCGGCGCGCGGTCGATCAGGATGCCGCCCAGTGGCGCTCCCACACCCACGCCGACCATCAGCGCGCTGGCCACGAGGCCCAGCGAGGCGCCGCGGCGCTCTCCGCCCACGCGGTTCGCCGAGATCATCAGGAAGGTCACGGCGGGCAGGTGTGCGATGCCGTCGAGCGCCCGCCAGGCGAACAGCGCCGCCAACGAGGGCGCGAAGCGCATGCCGAGGAAGGCGACGGCGTCGAGCAGCAGCAGCGAGACCATCCACCGCCGCGTCGCCGGCCAGCGCCGATGCAGTGCCAACGCCACCGGCACCGCGAACACGCCCGTGAACTGGTTGAGTGACACGAAGAGGTGCGCCTGGAAGCGCGTGCCGCCGTGCGTATCCACGACCAGCTCGGTCAGGCCCGGCACGAGCAGCGTGATCGGGACCAGCGTCAGGAAGGTCGCCAGCGCAATGGCGCCGAGCGCCGGGGAGGAATGTCGTGGCACGGCCGGAATCTAGCGGAATCCGTCCTCGTACAGATCGGCCAGCTTGCCCAGCGTCGTGGCGAAATCCCCGGTCTGCCCGGCGACGATCAGCGCGCTCCGCAGCTCGGGCGTCATCATCGGGGCGCCCGTCAGGGACGTGGTGAGCGGCTGGCTCACCAGTCGGCGCTCCCCCTGCCGCCGCAGGTGCGCCAGGAGGCCGGGGTCGCCGCTGGCCTCGGCGGCGAGCAACGCCGAGCGGCCGAGGGGAAGGCCCGCGCCAACGGTCAGCGCGAGGGCCCGCGCGAATCGTGCGCGCACGAAGGCCGGCCGGCGCTGAAATCGCTGGGCCAGGCGCGCGAACACCGCGCCACCGGCGAGAAACCAGGTCGCCACGCCACCGCCGGCCGCGATGAGATACGCGCCGCCGTGCCCTGCAAACACCAGCGGCAGGGGCAGGAGCACCGCTGCCGCCAACGACACGAACATCGGGTACGCCAGGTGCTTTCGGACCTTCAGGATCAGTTTGTACTGCCGCATGTGAAAGTCCGCGAGCTGTCCAAGGACGTACTCGAGCTGGCCACCTTCCTCGGCCAGCGTGAGCAGCGCCACCTCAAACGGCTCCAGCAGGTGGCGGCCCGCCTTCACCAGCGTGGCGATGTCACGGCCCGCGGCGGTGCCCGCCAGCAGATGCGCGCGCAGCGCCTTCGTCGTGCCGCGGGTCTCGCCGACCTGTGCGAGAATCGTCGGATGCGCCAGGCCCGCCGAGACACCCGCACGCCAGCCGCGATAGAACTCGGCGCGTTCGCGCCCGTCCTCGAAGCTGCGGAGAAACCCGGCGACGGAGGCCTTCACGCGGCCGCCCCGGCCTCCGCGCGCGCGGCGCGCTCCCGCGCCATCGGGCGCCGCAACGCCGCGATGCCGAGCATCGGGCCCACGGCCAGAACGGCAAACGCCGAACCCCAGCCGATCCGGTCCACGACCGGTGGGATCAGCTGGATGGTCAGCGTCGTCAGCAGAAAGCCGAGGCAGACCTGTACCGTGAGCGCCGTGCCGACGGCGTGCGGCGGCACGGACTCCGTCACGAGCACCGAGAACTGCGCCGAGTCGGAGATGACGAAGAAGCCCCAGAGCAGTGCCAGCGGCGCGAGCAGCCAGGGCGTCGCGCCGAAGGTGAGTCCGATGAGCAGCGCACTGCATCCGCTCGCGGCCATGGAGAGTGCCGCCAGTCGCGCTCGGCCGATGCGGTCCGCCACCAGTCCGCCCCAGACGCAGCCGACCCCACCCACCGCGATGGTGGAGAACGACAGCAGCCCAACCCACGGCGCATGCCGGGCCGCCTCACTGCCCGCCTGTGCCACCGCGCTGGCCCCGATGAACACGGGAATCCAGGTCCAGTAGCTGTAGAGCTCCGCCATGTGGCCGAGATATCCGCCGGTGGCCTGCCGCCAGCTGGGCGCGCGAAGGACATCGCCGACCAGCCCCCAGGAGAACGGGCGGGCGGGGAAGGCGAGCGGACCGTCCTCCCAGCGTGCGGCGATCAGCACGGCGGCGAGCAACGCCGAGGCGGAGGCCGCGAGCACGATCGTGGACAGCGATGCGTCGGGCAACACGCCCCAGAGGTATGGTGAGGCCTTCCCGATGGTGAGCGCCCCCACCACCGTGCCGACCGCAAGCCCGCGTCGGGCGCGGAACCAGGTCGAGGCCATCTTCATCGCCGGCGGATACACGCCGGCCAGCAGGAAGCCCGTGAGGGCGCGGCCCGCCAGGGCCCATCCATAGTTCGGGGCCAGCAGCAGCAGCGTGTTGGCGCCGGCGCCGAGTACCGCGCAGGTCGCGAACAGCCGCCGCGCGGGAACGATGTCCGCCAGGTTGAGCAGGGCGCTGACGGCGGTGCCGAGCACGAAGCCCAGCTGCACGGAGGTGGCGAGCCCACCGACCTCGCTGGGCGTCAGCGCCCAGCGTGCGCTCAGCTGCGGTGCGGCGGCGCTCCCGGCGAACCACAGCGACATGCCAAGTAGCTCCGCCACGGAGACCAGTGCCAGCATCCGCCACGCCCGCCCCCTGTCCGGGTGCGCGGCATCGGCTTCCGACGTAGCTTCCCGCGCATTCCCTTCGGGACGAGGCATCGGGTGAAAGATACGACCGCCGAACTGGAGCTGCTCATTCGCTCCAAGTATGCGCTGATCCTGCTTGAGACGCCTGAGCCGGTGCGCGCGGACGAGCTGCTGGCGCTGATCGCGACGCGGCTCTCGCTTCCCTATTTCTCGTGGAGCCGCTCCCGCGGACTGCGACGCGGCATCCAGCCCGGCGATCCCTTCATCGAGCGCACGACCGAGGCGCCGGCGGCGCTGGCCCGCATCCTCGAGGAGGGCGCGGGCGTGTATCATTTCCGCGGCCTCGGTGCCTTCGTCGACGATCCCGTGGTGGTCAGCCACGTGCTGGACGCCGTCGCCCAGTTTGGCGTGCGCCGCGGGGCGCTGGTGATCTCGGGGCATGACCTGCACCTGCCCGATGCCCTGCGACCGCACGCGGTGTCGATGGCGCTTCCCGCACCGGGCTTCGCCGAGCAGCGGCAGCTGCTCGAACGCCTGATTCGCGAACACTCGGCGCGCATGCCGGTGAAGGTGGAGCTGAGCGCGGAGGACCGCACGCGGCTCGTGAACAACCTCGTGGGCCTCACGCTTACCGAGGCCGAGAAGGTCGTCACGCGGTTGATCATCGAGGACGGAGCGTTGCGGTCCGACGATGTGCAGCGCGTGGCCCTGGCCAAGCGACAGGTGGTGCAGCAGGACGGCCTGCTCGAGTATTGGCCGTCCCAGGCCTCGATGGGCGAGGTCGCCGGGCTGGCCGGCCTCAAGCAGTGGCTCGCGCGCCGGCGCGCCGTGGTGCACGATCCGCAGCGCGCCGCCCAGTTCGGCCTGGGCTTCCCGCGCGGGGTGCTGCTGCTCGGCGTGCCGGGCTGCGGCAAGTCACTCTGCGCCAAGGCCATCGCCGCCGAGTGGGGGCTGCCCCTGCTCAAGCTCGACCCCGCCAATCTGTACGACAAGTACATCGGCGACAGCGAGAAGAACTTCAAGCGCGCCATGCAGACCGCCGAGCGCATGGCGCCGGTGGTGCTCTGGATCGATGAGCTCGAGAAGGCCTTCGCGGCCACGGGCGGCGACGCCGACGGCGGCGTGTCCCGGCGCGTGTTCGGCACCTTCCTGAGCTGGCTGCAGGAGCGGCAGGGCGACGTGTTCGTGGCCGCGACCTCGAACGACATCGCGGCGCTGCCGCCGGAGTTCATCCGCAAGGGGCGCTTTGACGAGGTGTTCTTCGTGGACCTGCCGTCGGTGGAGGCGCGGGCCGAGATCCTGCGCATCCACCTGGCCAAGCGGAGCCAGGATCCGGCGCGCTTCGACCTGATGGCGCTGGCGAAGGCCAGCGAGGGCTTCAGCGGCGCGGAGCTGGAGCAGGCGGTGGTGGACGGGCTCTACAGCGTGTTCGCGGAGGAGCGCGCCCTCGACACGGCCGCCGTGCTGCACGAGCTGCGGACCACCAATCCGCTCTCCGGCACCATGGTCGAGAAGATCACGCAGCTGCGGCGCTGGGCGGACGGGCGGACGGTGCCGGCCGACTGAGACGTTCCGGTCCACGGGAGCCTGTCGGCACCGTGGATACCGCCGTATCCTTTCAGCGTGCCGCCGTGGTTCGCGGACCCCTCCATTCCCCCACCGGAGCCCGACTCATGCGTTCGTTCGCTGCCCTCGCCTTGCTCGCCACGCTCGGCGCCTGTGCCAAGTCCTCCACCGCCCCGATGGCGTCCACCCCAGCTGCGGCCCCTGCGCCTGCGGCGGCGCCCGCCGTGAACCCCGTCGGTCGCTGGACGGTGGCGCTCACCGCACAGGGCCAGGCCTTCGACTTCGTGATGGAGCTGCGGCAGGTGAATGGCGCGGAGTACGGCGGCGTCGTCTCCAGCCAGATGTTCCCGCCGATGAACATCAACAAGGCGACGTTGACGGGGAACCGCATGAAGGTCGCGGTGACCGCGCCCACGGGCGACGAGGCCACGTTCGACATCGTCTTCGAGGGCGACACGTTCACCGGCGACTGGCAGATGCCGGGTGACGGCTCCCGCGTGAGTGGACGGCGCCTGCCGTAACGCGCCGTCGGGGTGGGGCCGCTAGAGCGTGGCCTCGCCCCGCGTCTCGGCGGGGCGGATCTCCTCGCCCGGGTTGATGAACAGGTCCTGTTCGACCGCGTGCTGCGTGTCGTGCAGGACCTTGTAGCGTCCCTGCAGCGCCATCAGCTCGCGATGGTTGCCACGCTCCACGATCTCGCCGCCCTCGAGCACCAGGATCTGGTCGGCCGAGCGGATGGTGGAGAGCCGATGTGCGATCACGAAGGTCGTGCGGCCCGCGCGCAGCCGCTTGAGCGCCTCGCGGATCTCCCGCTCGCTCTCGCTGTCGAGGCTTGAGGTGGCCTCGTCGAGGATCAGCACCATCGGATCGGCAAGGATGGCGCGGGCGATGGCCACGCGCTGGCGCTGACCGCCGGAGAGCTTCACGCCGCGCTCGCCGACGATGGTCTCGTAGCCGTCGGGGAAGCCGCTGACGAATTCATCGCAGTGCGCGATGCGCGCCGCCTCGATGATCTCCTCACGTGTCGCCCCGGGTCGCGAGAACGCGATGTTCTCGGCCACCGTGCCGTCAAAGAGGAAGTTGTCCTGCAGCACCACGCCCAGCGTGCCGCGGTAGTCGCGGAGGCGGAGCGACCCTAGGTCCTGGCCGCCGATGCGGATGTGGCCGCGCTGCGGGCGGTTGAACGCCAGGATCAGCGAAATCAGCGTGCTCTTGCCCGAGCCGCTGGAGCCCACGAGGGCCGTGGTCGAGCCGGCGGGCGCGCTGAAGGAGACGTGCTTCAGCACCGGAATCCCGGGCCGGTACTCGAACCACACATCCTCGAACTCCACGTCGCCGTCGGGCTGCCGGACCGGCTCCCGCTGCACGTCGTCCTCGTCCTCGGTGGGCGTCTGGAAGATCTCGTGGATGCGGTCCAGGCCCGCGCAGGCCTCCGTGATCTGGGTGCCGATGCTCGCCATCTGCACCACGGGGAAGCTCACCAGGCCCACGAAGAAGATGTACGAGATGAGGTCGCCGAGCGTCATCGTGCCGGCCAGCACGGCGCGGCCGCCCACCGTGAAGATGAGGATGCCGACGGCACCGATGATCACCGTGGACACGGCGGCGATGGCGCTGGTGCCGGTGATGGTGGAGGCGATGTTCCGGAACAGCCGGTGCGCTCCCTTCGTGAAGACGATCTCCTCGCGCTTCTCCGCCGTGTACACCTTCACCACGCGGGCTCCACCCATGGCCTGGCCCAGGCGGCCGCTGACCTCGGCCTGGATCCTGGAGCGCTCGCGGAAGATCGGGCGCAGCTTGGTGAAGGCCACCGCCATCACCACGCCGAACACCGACAGGAACACCAGCGTCATCGTGGTGAGCAGCCAGTTCAGGTAGAACAGGTAGCCCAGCGCCAGCAGCGCCGTGACGACGCCGCCCACCAGCTGCACGATGCCGGTGCCGATCAGGTTGCGGATGCCCTCCGCGTCGTTCATCACGCGGTTGATGAGGATGCCGCTCTGGGTGGCGTCGAAGAAGCTCACCGGAAGGCGCAGCACGCGGGCCTGCACGCGGCGCCGCAGCTCGGTGATGGCACGCTGCGCCGCCACGGAGATCACCTGCGAGAGCGCGAAGGAGCTCGAGGCCTGCAGCAGCGTGGCGATGCCGGCGGCGATGGCGATGGGGGTGAGCAGCTCGAGGCGCCCCTTGCTGAGCACCTCGTCCACGATCCACTTCACGCTGCCTGGCAGCACGAGGCCGGAGAGCCGGTTCACGATCATCAGCAGCATGCCGATGCCGAGGGTGCGTCGGTGCTGCCACATCAGGGCACGGGCCTCGCCCCAGGCGGCGGCATAGTTGGTCTTCTTCTTTTCAGGCTTGGTGGCGGCGGTCATGCGGCCGCTCCGCGAAGGGCAAGCATCTGGGCAGGGTCGTCGGTGATGATCCCGCTCACGCCCTGCGCCCAGAGGCGGCGGGCGACGGCGGGGTCGTTGATGGTCCAGACGTGGGTCGGACCGCCCGCCGCGCGCATGCCGGCGGCGAATCCGGCCACGGGCAGGGGCAGCCCGCGATGGAAGCGCGGGATGCAGAGCGCGCGGTGTCGCGGGCTGCCGGCACCGCGGCGCAGCAGGGCGTGGACGAGCCCGCGGGCCAGCGTGCCCACGCCGGGGCTGGTCGGGATGCCGGCGTCCTGGAAGGGCCGCAGGGCCTCGTCGAGGAAGCTGCCGACCAGCACCCGCCCCAGCGCGCCCAGGCGATCGAGCAGCGCCAACGCCGGCCCCGCGACCTCGACCGTCTTCAGCTCCAGGATGATGGGCAGGCCAGCGGGCAGCGCCACCACGGCTTCCTCGAGTGTCGGGATGCGGATGCCCTGGCCACGGTAGGGGAAGCTGCGGGCACCGTCGGTGGAGAACCGCGCACCGGCGTCGTGCCGGCCCAGTTCCGCGACCGTCAGTTCGCGTACGGCGCCCCGGCCGTCGGTGGTGCGGTCGAGCGTCGGATCGTGCACCACCACCGGGACGCCGTCCCGCGAGCAATGCACGTCACACTCGATGGCGTCGGCGCCGAGGGCCACGGCCTGGGCGAAGGCGACCAGCGTGTTCTCGGGCGCGTGGGCCCGGTTGCCGCGATGGGCGATTACGGGCCTGCGGGCAGGGTCAAGCAGCAGCACCCCGCAAGATACACGAAGGGGGATGGGGCCTCGCGGCCCACCCCCCAAGTGCCCCCGGCCCGGGGGGGGGGCGCTGACAAAGGGGTAAGCGCCCCAGGGGGGGGGGGGCCGCCCCC
>JAYQOZ010000062.1:0-9489 GCA_038145035.1 Gemmatimonadaceae bacterium
CCCTGGTGCTCGAGGGCATTCCGGACGCCGTGGGCCACGGCCGCGGCGCGCCGCGGGCCCCGCACATCCTGCACATCTCGGTGCCGGGCACGGACGCCGAGTCGCTGCTGATGGCGCTCGACCTGCAGGGCGTGGCCGGCTCCAGTGGCTCGGCCTGCCAGAGCGGGAGCGTCACGCCCTCGCACGTGCTGGTGGCGATGGGCGTGAAGCCGGACATCGCCGAGGCGGCGATCCGGCTCAGCTTTGGCTCGTTGAATGCGCCTGGTGATGTGGACCGCGTGGCGGAGCTCTTCCCCGCCCTGATTGCGAAGGCGCGGGGGCTGGCCGGGGCGCTGTGAGTAAGCCCCGCGTCCTCGCCGCCATGAGCGGCGGCGTGGATTCGTCCGTCGCCGCCGCGCTGCTCGTACGCGAGGGCTACGACGTGGTCGGCGTCACCATGAAGCTGTTCAACGACGGCGGCGACCTGCCCGACCGCCCCTGCTGCTCGCTGGATTCCGTGAACGATGCCCGACGTGTCGCCGAGTCGCTGGGCATCCCGCACTACGTGCTCAACCTGCAGGATGCCTTCGGGCGCGACGTCGTCTCCGACTTCGTGGCCGAGTACTCGGCCGGCCGCACGCCCATTCCCTGCGTGCGCTGCAACACGTTCACCAAGTTCCGCGACCTGCTGGCCAAGGCCGACGCCATCGACGCGCCGTTCATCGCCACCGGGCACTACGCCCGCGCAGCCGACGGCCGGTTGCTGCGCGGCGTGGATGACAACAAGGACCAGACCTATTTCCTCTGGGGCATCGAGCGCGAGGTGCTCTCGCGCATGATCCTGCCCGTGGGGGCGATGACCAAGCCCGAGACGCGGCAGATTGCGCGCGAACTGGGTCTGCTCACGGCCGAGAAGCCCGAGAGCCACGAGATCTGCTTCGTGCCCGACGGCGACTATGTGAAGGTGCTGGAGCGCGAGCTGCCGGCCGATGCGCCCGCGCTGACGTCCGGGCCCATCGTCACGCTCGGCGGTGAGGTGATCGGGACCCACGACGGCTTCGCGCGCTACACCATCGGCCAGCGGCGGCGCCTGCCGGGTGGATCCAGCGAACCGCTGTTCGTCGTGGCGCTGCGGCCGGAGGATCGCGCCGTGGTCGTGGGCCCGCGCGAGGCACTGCTGGGGCGCGGCGTGCAGGCCACGCAGGTGAACTGGCTGCAGGACGGCCCGCCTGCCGTCGGCGCATTGGTGAGCGTGCGCATCCGGCATCGCGCCACGCCGGTGCCCGGCACCGTGCTCCGCGCCAATGCCAGCGGCTTCGCGGTGGCGCTGGCCGAGCCGGCGTACGCGATCTCGCCGGGCCAGAGCGTGGTGCTCTACGACGGCGATGTCGTGCTGGGCGGCGGCATCATCGCCGCGGGCGGACGCCTGCTGCCGGTCCAGGCCGTGTAATCCGCCGACAGGCCTGCAGGAATTCCCCCCACGCGGCCTACGGGCTCCTCCCGATAGCTCCCCTTCGGCCCCCGTGCGGTATTGCGGTAGGCCTCAACGGAGCACGGGATATGACGAGCTGGAACGAGCTGCTGCGCTTCACCCGGGCACACCAGGGCGAGCTGACCCTCAGCGTCTACATCGCAGCCGCACCCGCCGATCCCAGCGAACGGCAGTCCTGGCTGGTGATGCTCCGGAACCAGCTGAACGCCATCAGCAGCGAGCTCGCGGGGCACGGTGCCGAGGAGCGTGAGGCCTTTGCCCGCGCCGTAGCCGCGCTGTTCGAGCGGCTGCCGGCTCAGGGCACCATGCCGCGCAATCACTCCTGGGCATTCTTCGCATCGGCCGGCGGCGACGACCTCGTGCTGGAACTCCCGCCGGGCGTCGAGACCAGCGTGCACTGGGGGCTGGGGGCCCGCGTGGTGCCGTTTCTCCGTGTCGCCGAACCCGAGGAGGCGCTCATCGTCCAGGTGGACCGTCAGAACGCCCGCCTCTGCCTCTTTGCGCAGGGCGAGTGCGACGGCTCGGTGACGCTCAAGGCCGAGGAGTACGACGAGGTTGGCCCGCACATGAGTGCGCCGGCACGCACGGGCTTCCACGGCGGGACGCGTGGCCGGGCGGGCGCAGATGAGGGCCAGCGGATCCGTCGCGAGGCCACGGACCGGCTCTATGCAGCCCTGATCCGGCACATCGGGACGATGGCCGAGTTCCGGATGCCGATCCTCATCGGCGGCGCCCCCGAGTCCGCCGTACGGGTGCTCGAGTCGCTGCCGATATCGCTACGCGACCGCGCCATCCTCGCAACCGACCTCCGGATGGGGGAGCCCCGCGAGTACATCGACGACGTCCGCGCGGCGCTGCACTCGCTGCATGCGCGACAGCAGGAGGAGCGCATCGCCGTGCTCCGCGACCTCGCCATGAGCGGCGGCAAGGCCGTGATGGGCGTCGAGGTGGCGGAGCAGGCGGCGCGGGTCGGCGCCATCGCGGAACTCATCTTCTCGGATGAGGCCTGGCACCGGCATCCGTCGGAGATCGAGGCGCTGGTGCGGCGTGCGCTGGTGGACGGCGCCGAGGTGGAGTTTGCGGAGCCCGGTGCGATGCCGGACGGCGATGGGCCGGTGGATGGCGTCATCGCCGGGTTGCGGTTCCCGCTGGCTGGGACGCGGTAGCGGTCTCCGCCATACGGAATCCATCACTCCCACCCGATCACGCAGACGCGGGCGGTCGCCTCGGCGGCCGCCCGCGGCGCCTAGTAGTGCAGCCCGGCGGCGGCGGCGAACTTCTTCAGCAGCTCCTGCTGCTCCTTCGTCAGCGACTCCGGCACGACCACCTGCACCTCGACGAGCAGGTCACCCTTGTCGCTGCCCTTCGCGATGCCCTGCCCCCGCACCCGGAATCGCTTCCCGCTCGGCGTGCCCGCCGGCAGCTTGAGCGTGACGGTCTTCTCGTCCAGCGTCTGCACGCTGATCTTCGAGCCCAGCGCCGCCTGCGCGATGTTCACCGGCGCGCGCACGATGAGATCGAGGCCGTCGCGCTCGAAGTTCGGGTCGTCCTTCACCTGGAAGGTGATGAGGATGTCGCCGCTGGGCCCGCCACGGAGCCCGCGGCCGCCCTGCCCCTTGAGCCGGATCTTCGACCCGCTCTCCGTGCCCGCCGGAACGGTGATGAGCAGCTTCTTCTGCGTGCGCGTGGTGCCGGCGCCGGCGCAGGCCGCGCACTTCTCCGTGGGCACCGTGCCGCGGCCCAGGCACATCGGGCAGGGCCGGTTGACCGCGAAGCTGCCCTGGCCGAACGAGATCTCGCCGCGGCCGTGGCATTCGGGGCACTGCTGCAGCTTGGCGCCCTTGGCGGCGCCGGAGCCGGTGCAGGTGCCGCACTCCTCGTTGAGCTCGAGCGTGATCGGCACCTTGCTGCCGAGCGCCGATTCCCGGAACGGCACCTCGAGCGTGGTTTCCACGCTCTGTCCCTTCTCGGGGCCCTGCGGGCGCTGCTGACGGCCGCCGCCGAAGATCGAGCCGAAGAGGTCGCCCAGGCCACCGAGCCCGCCGATGTCGAACTCCTCCATCCGTGGGGAGGCCCCGCCGGGATAGCCGCCCGTTCCCTGACGCGCGCCGCCCGGGCGTGGGCCGCGGGAGGCAAAGGGATCGAAGGCGCCGAGGCGACGCATCTCGTCGTACTGCTTCCGCTTCTCGGCGTCCCCGAGGACGTTGTACGCCTCCGAGATCTCCTTGAAGCGCTCCGACGCCTTGGCGTCCCCCTTGTTGGTATCGGGGTGGTACTGCTTGGCCAGCCGACGGTACTGCTTCTTGATCTCGTCGGCGGTGGCCGAGGCGGAGACGCCAAGGACGGCGTAGAAGTCCTTCTGGGCCATCACCCGTTCCACTGCTTCACGACGACTCGCGCCGGACGCAGCAGGGTGCCGTTGAGCACGTAGCCCACCTGGTACACCTGCGCGACGACGTCGTCGTCCTCCGCGCTGGCGGCCGGCATGGTGGTGATGGCCTCGTGGAGGGCCGGGTCAAAGGTCTCGTCCACCGGGTTCACGACCTGGAGGCCGTGCCCCGCGAGGGACTTGAGCAGCTTCTTCTCGACCATCTCGATGCCATCGAGCACGGCCTTGGGATCGGTGCCCTCTGGCGTCATGTGCGCCACGCGCCCGAGGTCGTCGAGCGTGTCGAGGAGCCCCTTCATCACGTTGCCCATCCCTCGGTGCTCGGCATCCTGCCGGTCGCGGATGGCGCGCTTGCGGAAGTTCTCGAATTCGGCGTAGAGCCGGAGATACTTGTCCTGCTGGTCGGCGAGTTCGCGCTGCGCGTCGGCGATGGGGTCGGGCTCGGCGGCGATCGGGTCGCCGGCCGGGTCGCTGCCGGCCTCGGAAGCCTCGCCCTCGAGCTCCGCCTGCTCCGCCGCGGTGCGGGCCTCGGCGGCAGCCGCGTCCGCGAGTTCGTCCATTCCTGGGGTGCGTGGATCCGTCATAGGGGAAAGTTCGTCAGTTACCGGCTAGGGGGGCAACTCTGTTGCCAGCCGGATTTGCCATTTCTGCAGGCGCCCGGGCGCACTACGGCAGAGGGACCGACGGCGTTTCGGGTCTTTGCGGCACCGCGCGGTGCGTGTGCGAGAGTCGCAGCGGCCCGGGCGCCCGCTCAGGGCGCCTCGAGCGCCTTCCGCAGCAGGTTGAGCGCCGCCTGCGTGGCGCGCTGCCGGATCTCCTGCCGGTCCCCCACCCCGCTGCTGCGCACGGAGCGAATCGCCCCGCGTACATCCACCCCCACGCAGAAGGTGCCGACGGGCTTGTCGGGGCTGCCCCCGCCCGGGCCCGCCACGCCGGTGATGCTCACGCCGACGTCCACACCGAAACGCGCGCGCACCCCGCGGGCCATCTCCCGCGCCGTCTCCTCGCTCACGGCCCCGTGCGCTACGAGGATCTCCTCGCTCACGCCGAGCTCGCGCACCTTCACGGCGTTGGCATAGGCAATCGTGCCGCCCTCGACCACGTCGCTGGAACCGGGGATCGCCGTGAGTCGCATCCCCAGCATCCCGCCGGTGCAGGACTCCGCCACCGCGAGGCGCATCCCGCGCCCGCGCAGCGCGACGAGGATAAGATTCGCGAGGTCGTCCTCCTCCGTGCCGTAGATCCAGCGCCCGACCCGCTCGCGCAGCGCGACCTCGGCGGCATCCAGCAGCTCGGCCGCGCACGCCGCCGGCTCGTCCCAGACGGTGAGCCGCAGGTCCACGCCCTCCCATCCCGGCAGGAAGGCCAGGCGCACGCCCAGCGGACCCTTGCCGAGCTCGCCCAGCGCGTCGGCAACGGCCGACTCCGCGATGCCCGTGGTCCGCAGCGTTCGCGAGCGCACGACCAGCCCGGCCCGCGCGTCGCCCATGCGCGCCGTGAGGATCGGCAGCAGCTGCTCACGCGCCATCCCCCGGAACTCGCGCGGCACCCCGGGCAGCATCGCGGTCCAGCGTCCCTCGGCGTCCTCGAGCCAGATGCCCGGCGCGGAGCCGTGGTCATTGCGAATGATGGTCGCGCCCGAGGGAATCATCGCCTGGGCGCGGTTGGCCTCCGGCAGCTCGCCGGGCCAGCCGCGCGCCTTCCAGCGGGCCTTCAGCGAGTCCAGGATCCCCTCGTCCAGTGTCATCCCGCGCCCGAAGAGCTCGGCGATGCTCGGCTTGGTGAGATCGTCGGCCGTGGGGCCCAGGCCCCCGCTGGTGATCACCGCGCCGCTGCGCGCCAGCCCCTCGCGCACGGCGCCCGCGATCTCCTCGGCCCCATCGCCCACGGTGCAGCGTCGCACGATGCGGATGCCGTGCGCGGCCAGCTCCCGCGAGAGCCAGGCGGCGTTGGTGTCGACGGTGTAGCCGAGCAACAGCTCGTTGCCGATGGTGACGAGTTCGACGTCCATCGGCGGATCAGGCGACGCGCTTGGCCGTGAAGACCTTGCGGTAGGTGACGAGGTAGTCGCCGAGCGAGATCAGCGTCAGCGCGAGCGCGCCATACATCGTGACGAAGCCGATGAAGCCGAGCAGGCGCGCCCAGAACATCGGCAGTGCATGGCCCCACCAGCCCTGCTGCGTGATCATCAGGGAGTACCAGAACCAGCAGAAGGAGGCGCCCATCCAGGTGAACTGGAAGCCCATCTTCCACTTGCCGAGCTTCTGCGCCGCGATCACCGCACCGCGGGCCTGCGCGAAGCCGCGGAACCAGGTCATGAAGGCCTCGCGCGCCAGGATCGGCACGAGCACCCACCAGGGGAAGTAGACCGCCTCGCCGCCCCACATCACGAAGGGATACAGCGAGCGCTCGCGGATCTCCGGCAGCAGCCGCAGCAGCGGATCGTCCACCGCCCCCTGCAGCAGGAACATCGGCACGAAGGTGAGGACCAGCAGCAGCTTGTCGGCCAGCGGATCGAGGATCTTGCCGAGGTCCGTGATCATCCCGTAGCGCCGCGCGATCTTCCCGTCGAAGTGGTCGCTGATGGCGGTGATGAGATACAGCACGAACGCGCCGATGCGCACCGGCACCGAGGGCACGAAGGCCATCGCGGCCAGCAGCGGCGACGCGACGATCCGCGCCGCGGAGATGAGGTTCGGGATATTCACCGGCGGGGGGCGCGACGGCCTACGCGAGGGTCTTCAGGACCAGCTTGGAGACGGCCTTGAGGGTGTCGAACACGCCATCACCGGTCACGGCGACGGCCTCGAAGAAGTGCGCGCGTTCGATCCAGGTGCCGTCCTCCGCCTGCTCGATGACGTTCTCGCCGGGACGGAACTGGTTGGGCGTCACCTTCTGCTTCGCCGGGTCGCTGACCTCCCAGCCCGGATTCAGCGACGCCTCCAGCTCGGGCAGCGGGGCGGCGTTCGGCAGGTCGCGCTTATTGTACTGGATCACGAAGGGCATCTTCGTGAGGTCATAGCCGTACTCGGCCATGTTGTCGTACAGGTTCTGCATGGCCTCGAGGTTGGCTTCCATGCGCTCCACCTGTGAGTCAGCGACGAACACGATGCCGTCGACGCCCTTCAGGATGAGCTTGCGCGAGGCGTTGTAGTAGACCTGGCCCGGCACCGTGTACAGGTGGAAGCGGGTCTTGAAGCCGCGGATGGTCCCGAGGTCCACCGGCAGGAAGTCAAAGAACAGCGTGCGCTCGGTCTCCGTGGCCAGCGAGATGAGCTTGCCGCGCGTGTCCGGCTTCACCTTGCCGTAGACGTGCTCAAGGTTGCTCGTCTTGCCACCGAGACCGGGGCCGTAGTAGACGATTTTGCAGTTGATCTCGCGGGACGCGTAGTTGATCATCGACATGACTGTCTCTCCTTACCCGAACAGCTGGTCGATTTCGTCGTCGGCGCCGGCGAGGAGCCCGGGATGCTTGGCCGTCGAGCGGCTCCGCGCGAACACTTCCTGGAAGAGCTTTGTCAATTCCACCACCGTGTCCTTGATCTTCAGGCGCACGAGCCCGAGCGTCGTGCGGTTGTCGAACAGCGCCACCAGGATCACCCGGCGGGCGATGTCTGCGAGATACATCGATTCCTTCTCGCCCTGGTGAAACAGGGAGTTGAAGTCCGACTCGCCGATGAGCTGCGCCAGCTGGTCGTTGGCCGAGAAGTCGGCCGCCGTCAGCGTGGCAAAGGCCGTGGGGTCGAAGTTCGGCTGCTCGCCGACCGTCGCCACCAGCTGGCCCGACCGGTCTACGAGGAGCGCGCACCGCGCGTTGGTCTCCCCGAGGAACTTCTGCATCGCACGCGTGATCGCGCCGAAGTCCTCCTCGGTGAATGACCAGCTAGCTGAGCCGACCGCCATTGATGCCGTCCTTTAGGATGCGAGGGCGTTCTCGAACCGTGTGAGCAGCTGCCGCGCTCGACGTCGCAACACGGGATTTTGCTCCCAACCTACGTATTCGCGCAACATCACCACCGTATCCGCCGTCGGCTGGCCCGAGAGCCAGCCCAGCGCCGCCAGCCGGCGCATCGGCCGCGAGTCGTACAGCGCCCGCCGATGTTCGGCCTGCTCGGAGCTCCACCAGGCATAGCCCGCCGCCGCGCCGGCCAGGAGCCCCGCCACGAATCCCAGCGCGCGCCGGCTCACATCGCCCGCCGCGCCGCCAAGGCCTGCACGATCGTCACGCCGTCCGCGTACTCGAGGTCACCCCCGATGGGGAGCCCCCGGGCCAGCCGGCTCACCGTCACGCCGGCATCCCGCAGCTGCTCCTGAAGATACAGCGCGGTCGCCTCCCCCTCGAGCTTGGGGTTGGTCGCGACAATGACCTCGGTCACCTCGCCCCCCTTCACCCGGCGGACCAGCCCGGCGATGGCGAGGTCCTCCGGGCCCACCCCGTCCAGAGGGGCCAGGCGCCCGCCGAGCACGTGATACAGGCCCCGGTACTCGCCGGTGCGCTCGATGGCCGGGATGTCCGAGGCCTCCTCCACCACGCAGATCAGCGTCCGGTCCCGGCGGGGGTCGCTGCAGAGCGCGCAGGGCGATGCCTCGGTGAGGTTGCCACACTCGGTGCAGGGCCGGATCCGCTCGATCAGGGCCACCAGTGCGGCCGCCAGACGCTGGCCCTGCTCGCCTGGCTGGCGCAGCAGGTGGTAGGTCAGGCGCAGCGCCGACTTCCGCCCGATGGTAGGCAGGCGCGACAGCTCCGTCACGAGATCGTCGATGGCGGACACGGCGCCCTCAGAACGGCAGCTTGAAGGGGAGTCCCGCCAGCCCGCCGGCCGCCTTTTTCATCTCGGCCTCGGCCAGCTCGCGAGCCTTCCGCTGGGCTTCCTGCAGCGCCACGGCCAGCAGGTCCTCCAGCATCTCGACGTCGGCCGGGTTCACCACGGAGGGGTCGATGCTCACGCGCCTGACCGTGCCCTTCCCATCCGCCTCGACCTTCACCATCCCGCCGCCGGCCGAGCCGGTGACGGAGTGGCGCCCAAGCTCCTCCTGCACGGCCTGCAGCTTGCCGGTCATCTCCTGTGCCTGCTGCAGCATCTTGAGGAAGTCCGTCACGGTCAGTCCAGCAGCTCGAGATCGAGGGCGTCGACGGCGGCGTCGAGCAGATGGCTCTGCTTGCGCAGCATCTGCATGCGGTCGGCCTTCACGAGCTCCTCGCTGAGGCGACGCGGGGCCGCATCCTCGGTGGCGGCCTTGACCTTGAGCTTGGCGACGTTGGAGAAGCGCTTGCGCAGCGCGTTGAGGATCGCCGCCTCCTGCTCGCCGATCAGCTCGGCCTGCGCGGCGACGTCCACCGTGAGGGTCACGGTGCCGCTGGCCGTGACGGCCGTCGGCGTGGCGTGCCCCAGCGCGGCGCCAAGCAGCGCGCGGCCATCGGCCACGAGGCCGTCGACGATGTGCTCCCAGTGCTCGACCAGGCGGGTGATGTCGAGCGGCAGGAGGGTGCCCTTGGCGGGAGCGGCGTCCGCCACCACCGGCTCCGCGGCGCGCGGCGCGGGGGCCGCTGACGGCGCAGCGGCACGCGGGGGAGCCACCTCGGGGGCCGGAGCCGCCATGCGCACCGGGGCCGCAGCCGGCGGTGCAG
>JAYQOZ010000063.1:0-9475 GCA_038145035.1 Gemmatimonadaceae bacterium
CGCTTGCTCTTGGGGTTCTTGGCCTTGGTGGTCTCGTCAAACACCACGACATCACAGAAGTCCAAGCCTTCCAGCCGGTCCACCCGGTCGTAGTTGATCAAGTAGATATGAGCGTTGCCGGATGGTGGGTCGCCCTTCAGCACCTCCACCTTCATCCACTTGAACTGCTCCCACTTGGCGATCTCGTTGGGCCACGTCACCCGAGCCACCCGCAGCGGAGCCACCACGAGGGCGGCGCGAATCTCCCCGTTGACGAACAGCTCGTGCAAAGCGGAGAGAGTGATGGCGGTCTTGCCCAGCCCCAGCCCCACGCAGGCATATGCCCGCTCGTGGGAGACGAGGAAGTCACGACCGAGCACCTGATAGGGCTCCAGCTGCAGGTTCATATGGCCCACTGCTCCGTGTAGATGTGGCAGATGTGGACCCCGAGTCGGAAGGAGCCCACGTAGTGCTCGGCGTCCTCGGGAATATCACATTCATCCTTGAGCAGCCACACCTTGATGCCGCCACGGACGGCGGCGGTGGCCACCTCGCACCACATGCTGGGCTGGCCCTTGTCGTCCAGCCCAACGTGGATCGGCTTCCAGCTGTATGGGATCACCAACTGCTGGAAGCCAGATTTGCGGAACGGGATTTTCTCAATCCTTCGGCTCATTGGGGGCCTTCTTGTCTCCACACCACTCGGCCATCAGCTGGTTCATCTGAAGGCTCATCTGCCTGACGATGTTACCCAAGTCGACCACCTCATGGGAGAGAGCCATCATCTTCCGCGACGTAGCATCGAGCGTCGGCGGAGCGTCGAGGTCCTCCTTCGCCTCAGCCTCCGGCGCGGCCGTCCGAGCTGCGAGGAGACGGATGTACTCCAGCGCACTCTCCCGGTGAACATAGACGATGTGCCGTTTCTCGTGGCCCTTGGGGAGCAGCTTGTACCCAAGGATCTGCTCGTTCCTGAGTGCTTGATGAAGTATGTCCTGCTCGGCTTTCGACTTCGCTACCTCCGCAATCTTGCAGTGGTTCTTGTCGATGTACTTTTCCATTTCGTGTTTCATTGATGTATCCTCTGAGTCCATGTGTGTGTGTTGGTTGACCCGTCTACTCCCATGGTTGAGCGGACAGGTGGAAATGTTCTCTGATGAGGGCCTTCGCGGAGTCAGGGCTGCAGGCCCACTCCGCCCGCACCCCGGCGGCGTTGATTCGTTTCAGCTCCCACTCCTGCAGCTTGGTGGGCTTCTTCCCCATCTGCTTCAGCTCCAAGAAGAGCACCTTCCCCCGCCCCAGAATGATCCGGTCTGGGACCCCACGCTGGGCGGGGGAGGTGAACTTGTAGGCCAACAGCTGGTGGGCGTTGCAGAACGCAACCACTGTGCGCTCCAGTTGAGACTCGGTCATGACGCAGCCTTGAGCACCTTGCTCAGGTAGTCATTGCGCTGGAGGGTGGTCAGCCTGCCGAGCAGTCGTCGGATCAGATAGATCCTGCGCCGCCCCATCAGCTCCAGCACCACGAGACGACGCAGGTCGGACTGGTTGACACCCAGCAGCATCATCTCGTGAATGCGTTTCCAGCTTCCCACGTAGAAGGACAGCCTCTCGTGGTCCTTGCTGGAGATCTCCACCGGAGCCTCAAAGACCTGATACTTGAGCGGGATCTTCACTTGGCCAGCTCCTTGAGCAGGGCGTCCGCCTGTGCCACGGCCCGACGAGCGCAGCACTCTTCACAGGTCTCGTCCTCCTCGCGCTCTTCGCTCATGTCCTCGGGGTCCGAGTTCATGCCTTGGCAGATGAGCATGGCGGCGAGTTCACGCTTGGTGAGACCGTTGGGCTCGCGCGGATTGTCTGACACGACGGGGTCGTTAGGGTCTGTTTTCATTTGCTGTAGTAATCGACTATCTTAGCCTCGCATTTTAGTGGAAGACCGCTGGCCCAGTGAGGCAGTGAGTTGAGCGCAGCGGCAAAGTCTTCAGCCTCCTGCCCCTGCTCCCGCATGGCAAGGGCTTGGTCATGGATCAAGGCGAACGGAATCATCCACTGGGCCTCGGCCCTGCGGGCACCGTAGGACATCAGGTCGGCGGCAATTCCCTGCACCAGATTCTCCGTCAGCTTCCCGCCGTACAGCTTCACCCGACCCCATGTGGTAGTCCCGGGGATGGCACCCCAATAGGTGAGGTCGTGGAACCCACCGACGTAGGTCATCTCCGGGTAGGGGTACGCCAAAGAGCGACCACTGGGAAGCCGCATGGTCAAAAAGGGGATGCCCCCACAGTAGCGCATGCTGAACTGCCCCGCAGGGGATGAGGTCATGACCGTCACCTCGGCATGTCGGCCCAGCATGGCCCACAGCTCCGTCACCCGCCAATAGGTTTTCCGGTAGGTGGCCACGGCACGCTGGGCCAGTTCCTCGGTGCAGGGCACACCGTAGGTGGCGCAGGTCTCCATGAATTTCTTCCAGCCCATGCCGTAGCCGCACCCGAGAATCGCCTGCTTGCCCAGTCGACGCTCCTCACTGTCCGCCCCGATGGTGTCCTCGGGCACTCCGAAGATGGTCGCAGCCATGTGCCGGTAGAGGTCGCGGCCCGTCCGCCACATGTCCAGCATCCGTTCCTCTCCAGCGGCCCAGCAGACGATGCGCGCCTCGACGGCGTTGTAGTCGGCATCGAACATCTGCCGCCCGGGGACGTGGACAAACTGCCGCATGCAGGAGGAGATGACCTCCAAGGGCGAGCCATACACCGCCTCAATCCCCTCCTTGGTTCCCCCGTCACAGATGTACTTGTATGCACCCTTGATGAGGGGGCGCATGGCCGGGGTCGGGCGCTTGATGTTGTGGAACTGCGGGCCGGTCGCGGCCCATCGCCCGGTGCCCGCCCCGTAAAACCGGAAGGTCCCGCGAATCCTGCCGTCCGGGCAGACCCAGTCCAGCATGGTGCGCACCTTCTTGGTCGCGGCGTAGGACAGCTGCTTGTAAAGTTTGAGCGGCCGACGCAGACCCGGAGGGATGTCGTCCTCGGGGATGGCGTCGAGCGTGGTGCTCTGCATGTCCGGCAGGGGCAGACGTCGGTCGGCCAGCCATCGACGCACCTTGGCGCGCTGGGTAATCTTCAGGCCCACCAAGTCGCGGAACTCCTTGCCCGACTCCTCCTCCACCTGACGGATGATCTCCTGCGCATTCTGGAGGGCGGACACGTTGACCGGAATCCCGTACGCATTCATGCGCATGGTGAACCGGAAAGTCTCAAGGTTGTCCCCGGTCAACTCGAACGCCCCGCGCAGCTCGTGGTGGATGGCACGCTCCACGCGCACGTCCTGACGGCAGTACTCGCAGAACTCCAGCCACTCATCGGGGCGCTCCGATGGCTGGATGAATCGGCCATCCTTCTGGGGGATGCTGAACAGCTGGATGAGGGTGCGGCCCCGCACCGTCTTGTGGTACTTCACCTTGGGCAGGGACTGGGCGCACTTCTCCAGCGAGTCGGGGAGACCAGCCATGCGGGCCATGGCCTTGGTGCATCTCCATTTGTCTATCGCCACGTAAGGCGAGAAATTGGTGCCCGATAACACCGCCTCCTCAAACGGGGCGCTGTGAGCATAGACCGTGTCGGCCTGCTCCAGCAGCACCAGTGCCTCGGGCTCGCACTGGTGGTGGATGTCATACTTGGGATTGATCCAGAGACGCACCGGGTCGTCCGGGTTGGGCCCGCTGACTGCGGCCATGAGGACCTCAGTCGTTGAGTCCAGCCCGTAGCGATGCTCACCCACGCTGGGTAGGTCGGCGCGGCTCCGGGTCTCAATGTCCAAGTAGACGTGCATCAGTTGTCCTCGGGACGGGGGATGTGGAACGCCTGCATGGCGGTCGCCTCGTCAATCTCCAGCAGCTCCAGCAGCCGGGGCACACTGATGTGCTCCTTGATCTGGCGCGCCATGATGGGGTCGGAATCCAACAGGTGCGCCATCGCAATCGCCTGCAGCATGATGGCCGGGGGTTTCATCAGATGGCCCCCTCATCCTCGTCCGGCAGAGCGGTCAGCTCCTTGGTCACGTCGATCTCACCCTCGCCGAACGGCTCACCCTTGCGGACGAACTGCACCGTGCGGAGGCTCGCGTTGACCCGCTTGCCGAACTGGTTGTCCTGATACCACAGGCGCACCGTGCAGGTGACATAGCAGCCCGCGTAGGGAATGCCGTCATCCTCGGTCAGCGGGGTCAGGTCCCGGTTGACCACGTGCGGGCGCTTGGCACTGCGGGCGCTGAGGAACATGACCCCGGGGCCGTAGCCGTCGAGGTCCTTCTCCGCCCCGTCGCGCAGGCAGACCTTGCCCGGGCGCTTGCCCTTGGCCTCGACGCGCACGACCTCGTCAATGGCCTTGCGCAGACGCTCGATGTCCTTGGCGTTTCCCGTCTTGTCCATGATGAAGGTGGCGGCGTACGCCTCCTTCGAGTTGCCATCCGGCCCCTTGGTGGGACGGAAGAGCGAGGGGAACGACAGGCGGACGTTCTCCAGTTTTACGTTGTATGTATCCATGTTTCTTTTACTCCTATATCACGTCGATATTATCGACATCGGGTTTGAACTGGAGGGCCTGACGATGGTCGTCCTCGGGGACGAGTGTCGGCTTGCCTTCCGGCTTAGTGATCAACGCCTCGAACTTATGCTCGAAACGGGTTGACAGTTTGACGCCCTTCAGGGCCTTCTCGGCCTTGGCGGGCGAGATGAGGTCGGCGCGGGGGCGCAGCTCGTCCATGGTCAGGTGATTGGAGAGCAGCTTGGTCGCCGCCTCGATATCAGACCATGTCCGGTTGCTCTTGCCCTCGACCAGCTTGAACCCGGCGGGCTCCGCCCCGGCCATCAGCTCCGAGACCTCTTGGCTCTCGACCGCCCCCAGCCATTGGGACAGCACCTTCTTCGCCCGCAGGACCTTGACCCGCTGCTCGCGACTGAGCGAACCCGGCGGGGGCAGCTCGATGACGCGCGCCTCCTCGGGCAGGGCCACCAAGCCCTGCGTGGCGTAGGCCGAGCAGAACCCCTTGGCCGGGCAGAACTGGCACCCCTTCTCACTCGGAACGAAGTGCTCGTTCCTGCCCGCCATGATGTCCTTGGCGATATTGCCCAGCACCTCGGCCCGCTGCAGCAGCTCCGCCCGGGTGAGCGTCCACGTGCGGACGGGCTCCGGGTTGTTGCGGTCGCGTGGTTGGACGATGGTCATGACGACCGGCGTCTCAGGGTCGAAGTCCTGTATCTGCTCCCACTGCCGAATGATGCTCTCGGCGTAGATGAGCAGCTGGTCGTTCTCGACCGCATCGACCGACACCCCGACCCCGTGCTTGTAGTCGAAGATGTTCAGCTTGTTCGGCCGCAGGATCCCGGCATCCACGATGCCGTTCCTCGACTCGTTGTAGAACAGCGGGACCTTCTGCTCAATCATCGCCACGGCCTCGGGGTCGATGGCGGCGTTGACGATGTCCACGTACTTGCGCACGTGGCCGAGCATGTCCTCCGGCGCTTCGACCACCAGACTCCGCTTCAGCAGCATCGCCTTGGCTATGTCGTGCGCCAGCGAACCCTCGTCGGCGTAGTCCCGTTTCTCCTTGGGAAGGAGGTGCGCGTTCTCCGCGATGAACCGGGGAGAAGCGGTGCAGACCCGCCAGCGGTGCGCGCCGCTGGGGCCAATGTCGAGGCGGAGGCTCATTCCCGGTTCAGCGCATCCTTGAGCGCATCATGCAGGTCGAGGAACATCTCCTCGGGTGCCTCCGTGATTTTCTTGATCCCGAATTTCTTGTTGATGGCGATGATATCCGGGAGCCGGTTCTTCGCCAGCAGTTCCTCCGCGATGCCACGCAGCGTGGCGATGGTGATGACCGGGGAGGTGGTCTGCTCCTCGGCGGGCGCGGAGGTCGCCTCCGTCGTCTCCGGCGGGACTTCGACCGGCGGGGCAATCTCGGAGTGGCCGGACTTCTTCGGCTTCTTGGGGGCCGGAGCCGGGACAGGGGCAGGGGCGGGGGCGGGGGCGACTTCGGCGGAACGCTTCGGGCCGATGGCGGCGGTGAGGGCCTTGACGGCTTCCGTCAGGGCGTTGATGGATTCTTCGATGGGCATGACTTTATCCTATATTACGTTTTCTGGTTGAATCCTCGGCGGGTAGCCCGCTGAGGGGGCGGGCCAGTCCAGAATGATCTGGACCAAGTCCTGCCCGCGAAATGCTCTGGCGTTGTCCGGGTCGTTCGTCATCATGACGTACTCCTTCACCTCGCGCCAGACGTCCGGCCTCAGCTTGGCCTGCCAGAGGGCGAGGTGCTGCGACTGGATCGTGAGGTACTCACGGTAGTTCTCTGGGCTGGCCAACCACTTGACAGGTCGACCGACGGGAAGGGCGGCGTCACTCATAAGCGGAGTCTCCAGCATCCCGTATCTTCACCGCCACAATGCGACTGCGGTCGTCGCTGCCTTCACTGTTGAACAGGAGCCTGCGCAAACGCGACCCAAGCGACTGGCTTGACACGGCCATGACTGTGTAAGTATCGACAAACTCCTTGCCCTGCTCCTCAGAGAGGTGCCCGAGGGCAATCAGTTTCTCCACCGTCACGAGGCTCGCGGCCGCAAGATGCCCATTGAACTCCTCTGTCGTGCATTGAATAGTGTGTATCTTCACTTTCTTGCCTCCCGTATCTGGTCTATTTGTACATGCTCAGAGTAGTACCCATTGGACGTGCCGAGCCAGCGAATGACACACGTGCCCCGCTTGTGGCCGAGCGTATACGTGGTCCACGTGTAACTCTCGTTAAGAACGAGGGCTATGATGTCCTCCTTGCTCAGGTCGCTCGGAGGGTCCTTGGAGACCCGCTCCCGCGCCGTGGTGAGTGGGAACCCAGTGCAGTCCCCGGTGATGGAGAAGAGACTCACGCTCTCACAACAGTCCTGATCGTGGAACATGCGGTACTGGGAGCCATCGAGACACTCCAGTATCACCTCGTCATCACCGGGTTTGCCGGTGATGGAGACGATGAGTTTGCCCTTCAGGGCCACAGCGTCGAGGTACTTCATGGCTCATCCGATGACGAGGACGACCCCCCACATGATGAATAGCCCGATGGCCGTCCCGACGAGGCAGGCCACCAAACCTTGGCGCGCGAGGGAAGGACGGGCCTCCCGACGGCTGACTGGAACCCGGCAGTAAATATGCGGCTTCATGGCCGAGTAACAAATACTGTAACCGTACCCGCGTCAAGCCTGTTTCTCAAAGAAAAGTTGCACGCTGCCGCGCCACGTCGACGGCGGGCCCGCGCAGCTTGCGCGCCCAGAGGTGATGCTTGACCCCGTCAATCACGTGCCGCCCCGCGTAGCTGAAGCCGAACTCGCGCAGGACATAGGTCACGCCCTGCTCGGTGACGCGATAGGGCAGGTCGTCCGGGAGGAACGGTTGTAGTGCTGTCAGGGATACGAGGTCGGCCCGGACCAGCGGGTGCGGCTGGTCGTCCAAGATGTCCTGCAGCTTCAGCGTGAGCGGATTCTGGGTCTGCCGCACCAGCATGTCGCGCCAGACAGTCTCGGGCGCGGGGCCGTTCGGCTTGAACTCCTTGGTGATGGACCAGCTCTCAAAGAAGGTGCGGATGCCCACGGGGTACTGGTGGTAGAGGCTGACAAGGTTGTCGAAGTAGTCAGGTCCGAGCGCCAGCAGGTCATCCTTGTGCTGGAACTCCGACTCAATGATCATGTACCGACGGTCGTCGCGGGTCAGGGCGAGAGCGTCCTTGTAGTTCGTGAAGATGAGGTAGTTCGTCACGTTCGGCACGTTCTTCAGGTTCTCGTACAGCTCGCGCAGCCCGACAAGGTCGTCGGTGATCAGCGGCTTCATCCGGTTCGCCACCTTGGCGCGATTGACCCCCGGGTTGTACATCTCGGGGATGACCGCAAGCTGGCAACCGCCCGCCCAGCCGTTGTGCCCGCCCTCGATCAGCTGGTCGGCCGGGATGTAGCGGACGTTGTTCCGGCCGAAATTGATCTCCCCGACGTGGGCCCAGAGGCCCTTGCCCCCGCCCATCACGCCCTGCACGAGCGGGCACCAGCGGATTTTGCTGCCCGGCTTCTGCGTGGTGTGGGCGTAGTAGTCGATGAGGAAGGTGAAGTATTTCTTCGTTGCCAGATTGATGGCGTGCTGGATCAGGTGCGGTCCCACCAGATCCATCTGGTCCTTGGCGGGCATCATGCCCTTCTCGTAGCGGGGGTAGGTGGGGCGGTAGATGTTGATCCATGGCACGCCGTCGTACTGGACCACCCGCTCGACGGTTGACGGGTCGTAGAGCGTGTTCTCCACCTTGGGTATGCCGACGTCGTGTATCAGATACTCGGATGCTGACATGTCCGGGTTGGGGGAGCGGAACATCAGGTCGACCACGTCCCGCTTCATCTTCCGGTTGTCCAAGAACTGGTAGAAAATCCCGCCCGCCCCCGTGAGGTAGGCCATGCCGCGCGACCATGGCGGATGCACCGTCGCCGCCCTCGCCGCCTCCTTCGCCCGCCTCCTCACCTGCTTGGTCACATCGGCGATGGTGAACCCGCCGAGCCCGCTCTGCTTGAGCCCCTTGTGGAGGATATCGCACAGGGCCTTGATCTCCAAGTCCGTCACGAGCGTGCTCAGCTTGGCAATCCTTCTCGCCCCCTCGTCGTTCAGCTGCTCGGTGGAGCCGGCGGGTGACTGCAGCCAGTCGCGGACCTGATTGAACAGCTTGGAGGCGAGCGGCCGGTTGTCCCAGCCCCGGGCGACCGCCGACTTCACCACCGAGCGGATGGTCACCGGCACCCGGTCGAGTGGCTGTGCCTCAAAGGAGTCCCAGATTTTCCGGCATGTCTGCTCGCCCGGGTACTTCTCCTTCTTCGACTGGGCGGACCACTCGTGCCACACCTCCCACCCCTCCTCGCCGAACTGGTGCTTCAACCCCATCCCGGTCTCGACCCAGTCAATCCTCGCGCAGTCCGGGTCCAACCGCTCCATCGCCTGCTTGACCTCGTCAAGGGTGATATTCTCCATGGGCGCCCGGAGGTAGTCGATGTTCCCCAAGGTGGGGTCGGGCTCCGGCCCGGTGGTGGGGAGGTCATCGACCATGTTCTCCGCCAAGAACTGCTTGCCGTCCGTCTTGGTGTAGATGATGGGGTTGGCGGGAAAGTCGGAAAAGGTGCAGGGCAGGTACATCGGCTGCACCGTCACCTTGGATTCATGGTTGGTGGCGGGGATGGAGAGCAGGTTGGCGATGGCCTGCACCACGTTGGGGTACTGCGTTGCTGGCACTCCGCCCGCGTCCACGACGATGCGCAGGCGGGGGGCGCTGCCGGGCAGGGACCGGGCCGTGTGGTGGACCACGGCATTCAGGTCGCCGAGCATGACCCCGGGGCCCACGTCGAGGATGCGCTGCGCATCCTCCGGGTCATCGACGTCGAGGTAGAAGAGGTTGCAGGGCCACTCCAGTGGCTTCTTGCGCTGGCTGGGGC
>JAYQOZ010000064.1:0-4875 GCA_038145035.1 Gemmatimonadaceae bacterium
GTCCAGCACACTGTAGAGCGGGCGTGTCGCAGGCGTCGGGTACACGCTCGACGGGACCGGCGTCACGCCCTCGGGGAATCCTGCCCGCGCGTAGACGTGCGCCGCCACGCCGAAGCGGGTGGTGGCGCCGGCATTGGTGGCGTGCAGCGTGCCGCGGGCGTCGCGCGCCATCAAGGCCCAGCACCACTGCGAGAGATCCACCACGGAGGTCGGCGTCCCGTGCTGGTCATCCACCACCCGCGAGTCCTGCCGCGCCACGGCGCGCTCCCACATCGCGCGCGGAAAGTTCGTCCTGGCGCCGCCGAAGAGCCAGCTGACGCGCAGGATCAGCGCTCCCGCACCGCTGCCCTCGAGCGCGAGTTCGGCGTCGCGCTTGCTCCGCGCGTAGACCGACTGCGGGTCCGTCGGATCATCCTCGCGCCAGGGACGGCCCGGCGCACCATGGAACACGTAATCGGTCGACGGCAACAGCACGCGCGCCCCGACGTCACGCGCCGCGGCCGCGACCGTCGCCACGGCGTCGACATTCAGCGCCCGGCAACGATCCGGCTCCGACTCGGCCCGATCGACGGCCGTGTAGGCCGCGCTCATCAGCACCCAGTCGGGGCGAGCGGCGTCGATGGCACGACGTACGGCAGGGGCCTGCGTGACATCCACCTCGGCGCTCGATGGCGCCAGCAGCACGGCGTCAGGCGGCGCTGCCTCGCGCAGGGCAGTGCCAAGCAGGCCGGAGCCGCCGAACAGCAGGACCCTCACGCCCGGGCCCACGGCGCGGCCTCGGCCGCCGCGAGGAGGTGCACGGACGCCGCGACGTTCACGGGTGCGGCCATGGTCATGGGCGCGGCGCGAGGTACAGCGCGTCGGCGGCGCGCGCGGCTTCGCGCTGCACCGACCGCCACCACGCCTCGTGCGCGACGTACCAGCGTACGGTGTCGCGCAGTCCCTCCTCGAAGCGCACGGCGGGAGCCCAGCCGGTGGCGGCTCGGAGCTTGGACGCATCCATGCCATAGCGGCGATCATGCGCCGGACGGTCTGTCACGTGCCTGACCTGCGAGCCGGGCTTCCCCAGCTCGTCGAGAATTCCGTGTACCACGGCGAGGTTCTCGCGCTCACCGTCGGCGCCGATGTTGAAGACGTCGCCGCCCGTCGCGGTGCTTGTCGACACCGCCCACAGCGCCGAGGCGTGGTCCGACACGTGCAGCCAGTCCCGCACCTGACGCCCGTCGCCGTACACGGGCAGCGGCTCGCCGGCCAGCGCCCGCGTCACCATCAGCGGGATCAGCTTCTCGGGAAACTGGAAGGGCCCATAGTTGTTGGAGCAGCGCGTAATGACCGCGTCGAGGCCAAAGGTGCGCGCCCAGGCCTGCACCAGCAGGTCGGCGGCCGCCTTCGACGACGCATACGGCGAACTCGGCGCGAGGGCGCGTCCCTCGGTGAAGCGGGGCTCATCCGGCCCCAGCGACCCGTACACCTCGTCCGTGCCGACGTGCACCAACCGCAGCGGCTCGCCGTCGCGTCCACCGTCGCGCAGTGCCTCGAGCAGCCGCAGCGTCCCCGTCACGTTCGTGTCCACGAACGCCGACGGATCGAGGATCGACCGATCCACGTGCGTCTCGGCGGCGAGGTGCCAGACCGTATCGGGGCGCGGCAGGGCGCGACCGCTGGCATCGCGTGCACCGCCCGCCAGCACCGCCGCGAGCGACGCGCCATCCCGCACATCGGCCCGCATGAGGAAGTGCCGCGCCTCGTGGCCCGCGGTCACCATCGCAAGGCTTTCGGGATGCGCGGCGTAGGTGAAGGCATCGTAGGAGACGACCGTCACGTCGGGCTGCCGTTCGAGCAGCCAGGATACGGTGTTCACGCCGATGAAGCCTGCAGCCCCGGTCACGAGGATGCAGCGCGGACGCTGCCGTGACCCGCGAGACGACGGCGCGCCCGCGGCAGCGCTCACGCCGGCTCCGCCGCGACGCGCTGCAGGTAGGCGCCGTACTCGCTGCTCGCGAGCGGCGCAGCAAGCGCCGCGAGCTGCTCGCGCGAGATGTAGCCCATGCGAAACGCCACTTCCTCGGGACAGCCGACCTTCAGGCCCTGCCGCGCCTCGATGGCCTCCACGAAGCGCGCCGCCTCCTGCATGGCGGCGACCGTGCCGGTGTCGAGCCAGGCCATGCCTCGGCCCAGCTGCTCCAGGGTCAGGGATCCGTCGGCAAGGTAGGCGGCGTTCACATCGGTGATCTCGTACTCGCCGCGTGCGGACTTCCCGAGTCCCGCGGCGATGTCCAGCACCCGGTTGTCGTAGCAGTAGAGCCCCGTCACCGCAAGGTTGGACGCCGGTCGCTCGGGCTTCTCCACGATGCCGCGGACCTTGCCGTCGCCGCCGACCTCGACCACGCCGTAGCGCTCGGGGTTGCGCACCGGGTAGCCGAAGATGGTCGCCCCGCCCGCGCTGGCCACGCGGGCCCGTGCGGCTCGTATGCGCGTGCCCAGCCCGGCCCCGAAGAACAGGTTGTCGCCGAGGATCAACGTGACCGGATCACGGCCCACGAAGTCGCGCCCGAGCACGAAGGCCTGCGCCAGGCCCTCGGGGGCGGCCTGGGCGGCATACCGCAGGGAGATTCCCCATGTGGAACCGTCGCCGAGCAAGGCCGCGAAGCGCGGCAGTTCCTCCGGGGTCGCGATCACCAGGATGTCCCGCACACCCGCCACCAGCAGGGTGCTGAGCGGATAGTAGACCAGCGGCTTGTCGTAGACCGGGAGCAGCTGCTTGGAGACCACCCGCGTCATCGGTGCGAGACGGGTCCCGGCCCCCCCGGCGAGGAGGATGCCTTTCATCGTCCCCAAGGATACCGAGGGACCGCCCGGTGAGCCAATGCGGAGGGTCCCGGCCCCCTGCCATTCCCGCGCCGGTCGGGATAGCTTTCGAGGCTGTTCCGAGCGCCCCGCCCCACCCGGCCTCGGCGCCGAGCTATCTCCAACGCCCTCCGCCTCTTACACGCCCCCACCGATGGACGGACTCGCGGTCCCCGTGCACGGCTTTCGCATCCTCACCGGAAATGCGAACCGTGGCCTCGCCGAGGCCATCGCAAAGCATCTTGATGCCGAGCTCTCGAAGACCACCGTCACGCGTTTCGCGGACGGGGAGGTCTTCGTGCGGCTCGACGAGAACGTGCGCGGGGCGGACGTCTTCATCGTCCAGCCGACCAGCACGCCGGCCGAGTCGATCATGGAGCTGCTGCTGCTGCTGGACGCGGCCAAGCGCGCCTCGGCGGCCCGCATCACCTGCGTCATCCCCTACTTCGGCTACGCCCGGCAGGACCGCAAGGACCAGCCGCGCGTCGCCATCGGCGCCAAGCTGATGGCGAACATGATCAGCACCGCCGGCGCCGACCGCATCCTCGGGCTGGATTTCCATTTCCATCAGCTGCAGGGCTTCTTCGACATCCCGGTGGACCACCTCTACGCCGCCCCCGTCTTCACGGCGCATTACCGCAAGAAGGGCCTGGTGGATCCGGTGGTCGTCGCGCCCGATGTGGGCTCCGCCAAGATGGCCCGCGGCTTCGCGAAGCGGCTGAACGCCTCGCTGGCCATCATCGACAAGCGCCGCCCGGCGGCCAACGTGGCCGAGGTGGTGAACGTGGTCGGTGAGGTGGAGGGCCGCGACTGCGTGCTGGCGGACGACATGATCGACACCGCAGGCACCGTGTCGGAGGCGGCGAAGGCCCTCAAGGCCCTCGGCGCCCGGGATATCTATGTCTGCGCAACGCATGCGCTGCTCTCCGGCCCGGCCGTCGAGCGGCTTTCGAACGCCCCGATCCGCGAGGTGGCGGTGACGGACTCGATCGCCATCCCCGAGACGCGGCACTTCCCGCAGCTGACGGTGCTGAGCGTCGGCGAGCTGCTGGCGAAGGCAATCCGGTTTACGCATTCGGACCAGAGTGTGTCCTCGCTCTTCGAGTGACGGATGTCGCAGGACGAAGGACGGAAGCGACTGGCTTCCGGTGGGTGCGGGTGAAGGTGTAGGTCGGGCGACGAAGGATGCGAGCCGGCGGAATGTTTCGTCTTCCGTCCTCCGTCCTTCGTCTCCAACAATGAGGTCGGCGCTGGGCCGGATTCGCCGGGCACCCACGTAACCGACCGCAACATTTCAGCAGGATGCATTCGCATGGCTACCGCAAATCTCTCCGCCAAGTCCCGTTCGACCACCGGCAAGGGCGTCGCCCGCAAGCTGCGCGCCGCCGGCCAGGTTCCCGCGGTCATCTACGGCCACGCCCGTGAGCCGCAGCCGCTGTCGCTCGACGCGCATGAGCTCGCGCTGCTGCTGGAGCGCGTGCCCTACCAGAGCACCGTCATCGAGCTCGCCATTGGGGACGGCGTCTCTCGCACGCTGATCCGCGAGATCCAGCGTCACCCGTACAAGCGGCAGATCGTCCACGTCGACTTCCAGGAACTCGTGGCCGGCGAGAAGGTGTCGGTGAGGGTCCCGATTCACTTCGTAGGCGTGCCCGAGGGCGTGCGTACCGGTGGCGGCGTGCTCGACCAGATCATGCACGAGCTCGAGATCTCGGTGGACCCGTCGGATATCCCGGCCCGGATCGAGCTCGATGTCACCGCGCTCACGATCGGCCACTCCATCCACGCCGGCGAGGTGCCCCTCCCCGAGGGCGTCGAGCTGCTCAGCGACGGCGACGCGACGGTCTGCGTCTGCGCGGCGCCGAAGGTCGAGGCCGCCCCGGCGGCGGGCGAGGAGCCGGCTGCTGCCGAGCCGGAGCTCATCCGCAAGGCGAAGGACGAGGCCGAGGCCGAGGCCGAATCCAAGTAAGGCGTTCGCGCTGCCCTCGGCGTCTACGGTCCGGCGATGAAGGTCATCCTCGGGCTCGG
>JAYQOZ010000064.1:4885-9450 GCA_038145035.1 Gemmatimonadaceae bacterium
AGCCGGACCTGCCCGCGATCCAACCGTTCGCCCTGCGATGAAAGTCATCCTCGGGCTCGGCAATCCCGGGCAGGAGTACGCCAGTACGCGCCACAACGTCGGCTGGTGGGTGGTCGACCACCTCGCCGACGTGTGGCGGCTGGATCCCTGGCGCAAGGACGGCGAGGCGATGACCGCCTCGGGCACCGTCGGGGGCGTGAAGGTGCGCTGCGTCAAGCCGCTCACCTTCATGAATCTCTCCGGCGCAGTCCTGAAGCCCTGGCTGCGGCGCCCGTTCTGGGCCGCGGCCACCGACCTGCTGGTGATCTCGGACGAAGTACAGCTGGAGACCGGCACCTACCGGTTCCGGGCCCGCGGCTCTGCCGGCGGGCACAATGGGCTCAGGAGCATCGAGCAGGCGCTCGGGAGCCAGGAGTATGCGCGGCTGCGGGTCGGTGTCGGACCAGCCGACCCTGAACGGCGCATCGGCGACCTCGCCGATTACGTGTTGGACCGGTTCGGGAAGGCGGAGGCCGCGGCGGTTCGCGACCTCCTCCCCACCCTCGAGGAGGCGTTGCGCCTCTGGACCGCCGAAGGCATCTCGCGCGTGATGAACGTGTTCAATCGCTGACCTGCACCACCGAAACCCTCACTCCACTCCCCCATGATCGAGAATCTGACGACGTACGCGCTGGTGATCGGGATCGTCGGGCTGATCGCCTGCTTCCTGACCTACCAGGGCATCGTGCGCCAGTCCGCCGGCTCGCAGACGATGCGCGACCTCGCCGAGCAGATCCAGCTTGGCGCGATGGCCTTCCTCAAGCGCGAATACACCGTGCTGATGCCCTTCCTGCTCCTGGTCGCCGTGCTGCTCGGCGTCGCGGTGGGCTGGAGCACCGGCATCGCCTACGTGATCGGCGGCCTCTGCTCCGTCGCCGCCGGCTGGGCCGGCATGACCTCGGCCACGCGCGCGAACGTGCGCACCTCCGAGGCCGCCCGGGCCAGCGGCCAGGCGGCCGCCCTCCGCGTGGCCTTCGGCGGCGGCGCCGTCATGGGCCTGGCCGTGGCCGCGCTCGGCCTGCTCGGCATCGCGGTGGTCTTCGTATGGCAGAAAGACCTGCTCTTCGGCGACGGCGGCTTCAGGGAGTTCGGTGAGATCATCTCCGGCTTCGCCATGGGCGCCAGCTCGATCGCGCTGTTCGCCCGCGTGGGCGGCGGCATCTACACCAAGGCTGCGGACGTCGGTGCCGACCTCGTCGGCAAGGTCGAGGCGGGCATCCCCGAGGACGACCCGCGCAACCCCGCCACCATCGCCGACAACGTCGGCGACAACGTTGGTGACGTCGCCGGCCTCGGCGCCGACATCTTCGAGTCGTACGTGGGCGCCACCATCGCAACCATCGCGTTGGCCGCCACCAGCACGCTGATCCCCGACACGGCCCGCCCCGCGGCGGTGCTGCTGCCGGTGGCGTACATCGCCTCGGGCCTCGTGGCCTCGCTGGTCGGCATCCTCGTGATGCGCGTCCTGGCCAAGGGTGACCCGGCCAGCGCGCTCCGCGCCGTGACGTTCATCGCCGCCAGCCTGTTCCTCGCCTTCGCGTTCGTCCTGACCAAGGCGATGCCGCTGAACATGATGGACCCCGAGACGGGCACGGCGCTCCCGGCGCTTGGACCCTTCTTCGCCGTGCTGGCTGGCACCGTGTCCGGCATCCTGATCGGCCTGGTGACCGAGTACTACACGGCGGGCGGCCCGGTGCGGCGCATCGCCGAGTCGTCCAAGACCGGCCCGGCGACGAACATCATCGCCGGCCTCGCGGTGGGCATGGAGTCGACCATCGTGCCCGTGCTGCTGATTTGCGGCGCCACCTACGTGGCGGTGCAGTCGGCCGGCCTCTACGGCGTCGCCATCGCCGCCGTGGGCATGCTGGCCACCGTCGGCGTCACGATGTCCGTGGACGCCTACGGCCCGATCACCGACAACGCCGGCGGCATCAGCGAGATGAGCCACCTCGGCCCCGAGGTCCGCAAGATCACCGACGGCCTCGACGCGCTCGGCAATACCACGGCCGCGATCGGCAAGGGCTTCGCGATCGGCTCGGCCGCGCTCACCGCGCTGGCAATGTTCTCGGCCTACGCCTCGGCCGTCGGCCTCCGCGAGTCCGGCCTGAACCTCGTCGACCCGATGGTCGTCATCGGCCTCTTCATCGGCGGCGTGATGCCGTTCTTCGTGGGTGCGCAGACGATGACCGCGGTCGGTCGCGCGGCACAGGGCATGGTGGAGGAGGTCCGCCGCCAGTTCCGCGAGATCCCCGGCCTGCTCGAGGGCAAGGAAGGCGTGAAGCCGGACTCCGCCCGCTGCGTGGACATCTCGACCGCCGCGGCGCTCAAGGAGATGATCATCCCCGGCGTCGCCTCGGTGCTGCTCCCGGTTCTCGTGGGCAAGTTCTTCGGCGTGAAGGCCCTCGGCGGCCTCCTCGCCGGCGCAACGGTCACGGGCGTGATGATGGCGCTCTTCATGGCCAACGCCGGTGGTGCCTGGGACAATGCCAAGAAGGCCATCGAAGGCGGCCTCCATGGCGGCAAGGGTTCGGATCCGCACAAGGCGGCGGTGGTCGGAGACACCGTCGGCGACCCGTTCAAGGATACGTCGGGCCCGGCGATGAACATCCTGATCAAGCTCATGAGCGTGGTCTCGCTCGTGCTTGCGCCGTGGTTCATTAGCTAAGGCTGACGACGGACGGAGGACGAAGGAGGGGAGGCCGTACGGCCTCCCCTTTTTCCTTTGTCGCGTCCTTTCTGCACGATACGCCGGCGGAGCAGCACGAGCTTGGCCTGCACCTCGCAGAGACGGGCTTCGAGTTGGGCGTAGTCCGTCGCAGCGATGGCGTCGAGGTCTCTCGCGAGCAGGACGTGATAGAGGGCCGCGTGGCTCGCTGCGATGGCGATGGCCAGGGAGCGCGCGAACTGGGCCTGCGAGCCGTGCCCCGCGCCCTCAGCGATGTTCGCGGGAATGGCCGAGACGGCCCGTCGCAGCTGCGAGCACAGCGCCGGAAATCGGCGCCACGTGGGGCCGTCCGTCAGGCGGTAGACGCGCAGTGTGAGTTCGTGGGCCTTCTCCCACACGGTGAACCGCCTGAAGGGATGCATGGCCCGAACCTGCAGTGATGGGCCTGCAACAGCAGAACCAAATCCTCGCCGCAGTTATCTTTCGTCCTTCAACCTTCGTCCTCCGTCCTGTGCTCAGCCTCGGCATCGTCGGGCTTCCCAATGTCGGCAAGTCCTCCCTGTTCAACGCCCTCACCGCCGCCAAGGCCGAGGCCGCGAACTATCCCTTCTGCACCATCGACCCCAACGTCGGCGTCGTCAACGTGCCCGACCCGCGGCTCGAGAAGCTGGCCGAGCTGGTGCAGCCGGAGCGGACCGTGCCTGCCGCGGTGCAGTTCGTCGATATCGCCGGGCTGGTGAAGGGCGCGAGCAAGGGGGAGGGGCGCGGCAACGCGTTCCTGAGCAACATCCGCGAGACGGATGCAATTGTGCACGTGGTGCGCTGCTTCGACGACGCCGACGTGATCCACGTGGATGGCTCCGTGGACCCGGCGCGGGACCGCGCGACCATCGAGTTCGAGCTCGCGCTCGCCGATCTCGGCGTGGTGGAGAAGCGGCTCGACAAGGCGAAGCGGGCGGCCAAGACCGGCGACAAGGCGGCGGCCACGGAGGCTGCGGTGCTGGAGAAGGCACTGGCGCCGCTGCAGGACGGCGAGGCGCTGTGGCACGTTGCGCTGACGACGGACGAACGCGCCGCGCTCAAGCCACTGCAGCTGCTGACGCTGAAGCCGATTCTCTACGCCGCCAACGTCACCGACGGCGAGCTCACCGGGGAGGAAGGCGCGCACGTGAAGGCGCTGCGCGCGGCCATCGCCGCGGACCACGAGCCGGCGGAGGTCGTCACCTTCTCCGCCAAGATCGAGTCCGAACTGGCGGAGCTTCCGGCGGAGGATCGCGCCGAGTTCCTGTCCTCACTGGGCCTCGAGAGCGCGGGCCTCGACCGCCTCATCCGCGGCGGCTTCCACCTGCTCGGCCTGCAGACCTACTTCACGGCCGGAGAGAAGGAAGTGCGCGCCTGGACGATTCATCGCGGCGATACGGCGCCTCAGGCGGCCGGCGTGATTCACACGGACTTCGAGCGCGGTTTCATCCGGGCCGAGACGGTGTCGTACGACGACTTCGTGGCGCACCGCGGCTGGAAGGGTGCGCGGGAGAAGGGCGTCGCCCGCGCCGAGGGCAAGGAGTACGTGGTGCAGGACGGGGATGTGCTGCTGTTCCGGTTCAATGTCTGAGCTGAGGACGGAGGACGAAGGACGAAGGTCGGAGGCATTCACTGCAGCGGAGCGTTTCCATGATCGTACGGGTCAACCTTGGTCGTCCGGCCGAACGTCGTCCGACACCGCGCGCGTCGCGCGCCGGAGCACGCCACCGGGCCTTCGCGGCCTTGCTCGGCCTCGCCGTTCCGCTCGCCATCCCGGCGCCGCTCGGCGCCCACTCGCCGCCGCCAGACCGCGCGGCTGCACGGGCGGCCTGGGAACAGT
>JAYQOZ010000065.1:0-9270 GCA_038145035.1 Gemmatimonadaceae bacterium
TTTTTGTGATAACGCCACCGGCGCTATGCGGCCGGCTGCCCCCGCCGCCGGAAGGTCCGGACCTCGAGCGTGTCCCCGACGCTGCCGACGACGATTTCGGGCGGTGCCGGGAGAATTTCCCGGTCGCGATATCGGGTGATGATGCGGAAGATGGCGCGCCCCTCACCGACCATGTTCGAGGTCGCGTGGGCCTCGAAGCGCTGGTACGCCGGCAGCCAGAACGCACCGTCGACCTCGGCATTCACGGCCTCCACGAAGGCCACGCCCTGCAGCCGCGCATCCCGGAGCAGGTCGAAGCGGGACTTCGGCCCGCCCACCACGGCGAAGTGCCCGCGCATCCGCACGAGCTGCCGCCGCGAGGCATCGAGATCGATCTCCCCCACGAAGACCACGCTGCGGGTCGGCACGTCATCGCGCACGGTCACGTCCACGCGCACGATGGGGATGTCACGACCGTCCACGTGCATCGCGACCACGGTGTCGCCGCCGCTGAAGCGATAGTAGCCGTCGCGGTCGTCGGCCAACGGGTGGATCGCGTAGAGCGGGTCGCCACCGCGTCGGTCGCGGCGGCGGCGCACCGCTTCCGAGGTGTCGCGGCCAAAGAGCAATGCCAGGCGGTTCCCGTACAGCGAGGGGATGGCCCAGCCGACGCGGAAGAACCCGAGGGTCGCGAAGTTCGCGCCGAGTGACTGGGAGCGGTATCCCGTCACCACCTGCTCATAGTCGCCGCGGCGGTCCCAGGCGAGCACGCTGGCGATCTGCTCCAGCTGGACCGCCATCTCCATGCCTTCCGAGCGGCGGCTGCCAATGGAGATCTCCGATTCCAGCCGTGCGCGATATCCACCCAGCGCCGCAGGGACACGACGGTTGATGGCCGCCGCCTCCGCGACGAGCAGGCGCAGGGCGGGGGTGGCGTACTGCAGGGAGTCCGGCGCAGGGACGGTATCGAGCGCGGCAAGCGCGACCACTGCAAGCAGCGACAGCACGGGCAAAGTCTGGGGCGGGGACCGGGGAAACGCGAGGCGCGGGGGTGCGACAGCCAACGCGTCGGCGCGCGCCGAAGTTTCGCCTGCGCTTGCTCGGCTGCCCCCGGAGAGTGAATCTTGCCGCGATGTCCGCCGCGCCCACCGCCGTCCCAGGCCCCGAGCATCGCCTGCGCCCCCTGCCGCTGGCCCTCGGGCCGGCGGTCTTTCTGTTCCTGCGACTCCTGGCGCCCGGCGGCCTCGACCCCGCCGCCGCGTCGGTGCTCGGCGTGGCCGCATGGATGGCGGTGTGGTGGATCAGCGAGTGCCTGCCGCTGGCGGTGACGGCGCTGCTGCCGATCGTGCTGTTCCCGCTGCTGGGGGTCGTCAGTACGCGCGTGGCAGCCTCGCATTTTGCCAACGAGGTCGTCTTCCTGTACCTCGGTGGGTTCATGCTCGCGGCGGCACTGCAGCATTGGCACGCGCATCAGCGCATCGCGCTCGCGGTGATTGCCAGGGTCGGCACGGACTCCCGGCGGCTGGTGCTCGGCCTGATGCTGGCCACCGCGCTGGTCTCGATGTGGATCTCGAACACCGCCACCGCGGCCATGATGTATCCCATCGCCCTCGCCATCGGCGGGCTCTTTGGCCCAGGTCCCGAGGCGCGCAGCCAGCGCGTCGCGATGCTGCTCGGCGTGGCCTTTGCCGCCAGCATCGGCGGCATGGCGACGCTCATCGGCACGCCGCCGAACCTCATTCTCGCCGGCGCCGCGCGCGAGCTCATCGGCGTGGAGCTCGACTTCTTCTCCTTCCTGAAATACGGGCTGCCGGCCGCCGTCCTCCTGCTGCCCGCCTGCTGGGCCATCCTGGTCTTCGGCTTTCATCGCGAGCGGCTGACGCTGGGCGCCGACGGGCTCCAGGTGCTCGCCGATCGCCGGGCCGCGCTCGGCCGCATCACGCAGGGCGAGCGGCGCGTGCTGCTGGTGTTCCTCTGCGTGGCCCTGGGCTGGTTCTTTCGCGAGCCCAAGGTCATCGGCCCGCTCACCATCTTCGGCCTGACGTCGGTCTTTCCATCGGTCACGGATGCCGGCATCGCGGTCCTGGGCGGGGTGCTCCTCTTCCTCATCCCCGCCGATGCGCCGACCGGGCGCCGGCCGCTGATTACCTGGCGCGAGGCCCGGGAGATTCCCTGGGACGTGCTGCTGCTCTTCGGCGGCGGCCTGTCACTGGCCGCGGCGATGGAGTCCAGCGGTCTCGCGACGCGTATCGGCGAGTGGATGGGCGGCCTCGCCGGCCTGCCGCTCCCGCTGGTGCTCGTCGGCGTCTCTGTCATCACGGTCATCATCTCGGAGCTGGCGAGCAACGCCGCCACCGCCTCCATGGGCATGCCCATCGCGGTGTCGCTGGCGGCGGCCCTCGGGCAGCCGCCGCTGCTGCTGATGCTGGTCATCGGCCTCAGCGCGTCCGTGGGCTTCGCACTGCCGATGGCCACGCCGCCCAACGCGATCGTGTTCGGGTCCGGCGAGCTGACCGTGAAGGAGATGGCCCGGGCCGGACTCGCGCTCGACATCGTGTCGATCGGCGTGGTGATCGCGGTCATTCGGCTCATGTTCTAGGGCGCGGGCCAACGGCCGCTAGATTTGGGGTGTGAGTGCCTTGCGGACGTATTCGTTCATCGCCGACACCGACTCGCTCGAGGCGCTGCGGCGACTGCGGAAGGGCTGGGCCGGCTGGGAGATCGCCGAGGGGGAGTTCCGGGTGCGCCTGCGCGAGGGCGGAACGGTGCGGGCGCACGTGGACCGCTCGGAGATCGAACCCGGCTTCGAGGTGTCCTGCCTGGTGGCGGACTATCTCCCGGAGCGGGCCGCGCTGCCCGCCCGGGACTCGGCGTTCTCGTCGCGCGGCAACGAGGTGGCGGTCTTCCGCGGCGTGACCTGGCTTGAGCCGCGGCCCGATCTCGGCCCCACGCACACCATCCAGTACAGCGCCATCCCGGGGATCGAGTTGCCGGACAGCGCGGTTGCGAAGTGCGACTTCACCGATGCCATCGCCGTGACCACCGAGGGGGCGGCCCTGGTAGTCCGGCTCGCGCTGCGACCCGGGTGGCTTGAGGTGGTCGAGGATCCCGCGGAGGTCGAGAAGTTCCTCGCCATGCGCGGCTTCGCGTGACCCCGCGGCTGGTGGAGGGCCTCCGGCGCGGCGCCGACGGCGTCGTGCGCTGCTGGTGGTGCGGCGACCTCGAGGACTACGTGCGCTACCACGACGCCGAATGGGGCGTGCCGGTCGTGGACGACGTGCGCCTCTTCGAGAAGCTGGCCCTCGAGGGCTTCCAGGCCGGCCTGAGCTGGCTCACGATCCTCAGGAAGCGCGAGGCCTTCCGCGCGGCCTTCGCGGGCTTTGCGCCGGATCGCGTGGCGCGCTTCGGCGCCCGCGACATCACGCGCCTGCTCGGGGACGCCGGCATCGTGCGGCACCGGGGGAAGATCGAGGCGACGATCGCGAACGCCCGCGCCTATCTCGCGCTCTGCGAGACCGAGGGCTCGTTGCGGGACTTCGTGTGGCGCTACGCCGAGCCCACGCCGCCCGCGCCGCCCGCCAAGTCCGAGATCCCGGCCCTCACGGCGGCCTCGACGGCGCTGTCCCGCGACCTCAAGCGCCGTGGCTGGCGTTTCGTCGGGCCGACGACCGTCTACGCGTTCTTCCAGGCGATGGGGCTGGTGAATGACCACCTCGCCGGCTGCCACCGGCGCGCGGTCGTCAGCGCGATGCCGCGGCCGCGGCTTCCCGGCGATCCGTCCACCAGCTCGAGAACGCACCCAGCGCCAGCGTCGCGAAAATAAGCCCGAGCAGCCAGAAGTTCGTGTCGTCACCGAGCCAGGCCTTGAGCCACTTCATCGCGAGCATCTTCACCCCGACGAGGCCCAGCACCAGGGCCAGCGACACCTTCAGGTAGCGGAACTTCTGGATCAGGCCGGCGAGCCCGAAGTAGAGCGAGCGCAGGCAGAGGATCGCAAAGACATTCGACGTGAAGACGAGGAAGGGGTCCGCGGTGATGGCGAAGATCGCGGGGATCGAGTCCACGGCGAAGATCAGGTCCGTGGTCTCGACCAGCACCAGCGCGACGGCCAGCGGTGTCAGGAACCGACGGCCGTTCAGCTCGACGAGAAAGTGGTGCTCGTGAAAGCGGTCCGTGACCGGGAAGTGCCGCCGCAGCCAGCGTACCACGACGCTCTCGACCTCCGCCTCTTCCTCCTCGTGCCGCCGCCACAGCATGCGGATGGCCGTGAAGACGAGCAGGGCGCCGAAGCCGTAGAGGATCCAGTGGTAGCGGGCCACCAGCTGTGCCCCGATGCCGATCATCGCCCCCCGCATCGCCAACGCCCCGAGGATACCCCAGAACAGCACGCGGTGCTGGTACATGTCGGGCACGCGCAGGTGCTGGAAGATCAGCGCGATGACGAACACGTTGTCCATCGACAGCGACATCTCCACCACGTAGCCGGTGAGGAACTTCACCGCGGCGAGGTGGCCCCCGTTCGCCTGACGGTCGACGGCATCGATGGCCGTCCCCAACCCAAGCCACTGTCCCTCGTAGGCCAGGTAGACCAGGCCCGTGAAGCCCAGCGCCATGATCACGGTGCCCAGCGTGAACAGCAGGGCCTCGCGCAGCGACGGCGCGTGCGGCGTGCGATTGAAGACCCCAAGGTCCAGGGCCAGCACGACGCCGACGAACAGCAGGAAGCCCGCCCAGGCGACGATCACGAACGGCGATCCGCCTCGACCCAGGACAGCCAGCTGGCCTCGTCCACACCGATGCTGAGTTTCCCGCCGCAGCGCGTGAGCGGCTGCGCGAGCACCAACGGTTCCTCGAGCAGGACCTGCAGCCAGCGCTCGTCGCTCATGCGGGCGGCGGAGAGCCCAAGGTCCTGGTAGCGCCTGGCACTGCGGTCGATCAGCGGCGTCACGCCGAACTTCTGGACGAAGCGCTGGAGTTCGCCCTTGCTGGCGGGCCGCTCCTTGAGGTCGACGAAGTGCACCTTCACGCGGCGCTCACTCCAGAACCGGAGGGCGCGTCGCGTATCCTGGCTCTTCTGTGTGCCGAAGACCTGCACTTCCACCTGTGTTCCCCCCGATATTGCGCTGTCGTCGCGCGCCGCGCGGCCGCCACATCCGCACCAATCTACCGACTCCCCCGTGTCGCTCCAATCCGAGTTCCGGCCTGCGTGGTGGTTGCCGGGCCCACATCTCCCGACGATCTACGGCAAGCTGCTGCGGCGGGTCCCGCCGGCGCCGGTTCAGCTGGAGCGCTGGCACACGCCGGATGGCGACAGCCTCACGGTGGCCCGTGTCGATCCGGCCGGGCCAGACGCCCCGATGCTCGCGATCTTCCATGGCCTCGAGGGCACGCTGCGCTCCACGTACGCGCAGGCCCTGCTGCACGAGGCGCGGGGGCAGGGCTGGGGTGCGGCGCTGCTCATCTTCCGCACCTGCGACGGACGCGTCCCCGACGCCCCGCGGATGTATCACTCGGGCGAGACCAGCGATGCGGACTTCTTTCTCCGGCGACTCGCCGCAGAGCGGCCCGGCGCCCCGATCCTGGCTGTCGGCGTGTCGCTCGGCGCCAACGTCCTGCTGAAGTGGCTCGGCGAGCAGGGCGCCGATGCGCCGCCTGGCCTGCGGGCGGCAGCCGCGGTCTCCACGCCATTCGACCTTGCGTCGGGTTCTGCGCACCTCGAGCGCGGATTCTCGCGCGTCTACGTCCGGCACTTCGTGCGCCAGCTGCAGGCCAAGGCCGCGCGCGCGCTCGCGCGGGCCCCCCCGCGTGCGGGCGGCCGCAGGCGGCGGGCGTCGGCCCGCACGTTCTGGGAGTTCGACGACGCCTTCACGGCGCCCGTGCACGGATTCGCCGGGGCCGATGACTACTACGCGCGCTCGAGCTCGCTCCGATACCTGGATCGGATTCGAGTCCCCAGCCTGTTGTTCTCCGCGGCCAACGACCCCTTCCTGCCGGCCCATGTGCTGGAGGAGGTCCGGCAACTCGCCGAGCGGAACCCGGCCCTCCGCCCGGAGTTCACGCCGGCCGGCGGACATGTCGGTTGGGTCGGGGGCAGTCCCTTCGCCCCGACATACCATATGGAGGCGCACGTCGTGCGATGGTTGTCCGCTTTCGCGTGACGCATTGGGGGCCAGGGCGTGTAGCTTTCATTGGTTGTCCCCTTTCCGTCCCTGCCAGGCAGTCCCGTGAGCCAGACCCCAGAGTTCCACGACGATATCATCTACCCGAACACGGTGGCCTTCGTGTTCGTGCACCTCGCGCCCATCGCCGCCATCTGGACCGGCGTCACCATGACCTCGGTGCTGATGGCCATCGCGCTGTACCTGCTGCGCATGTTCGCGATCACCGCGGGCTACCACCGGTTCTTCTCGCACCGCTCCTTCAAGACCTCGCGGGCGGGCCAGTTCGTACTGGCCCTGCTGGCCCAGAGCTCGGCACAGAAGTCGGTGCTCTGGTGGGCGGCCCTGCACCGCCACCACCACCGGCACTCGGACCAGGAAGACGACGTGCACTCGCCGCTGCAGCGCGGCTTCTTCTATTCGCACGTCGGCTGGATCTTCGACGACAAGCACGAAAAGACCCGCGTCGAGGACGTCCCCGACCTGGCCAAGTACCCGGAGCTCCGCTTCCTCGACCGGCACCAGCTCCTGCCTGCCATCGTGCTGGCGGTGCTCTGCTTCCTCGTCGAGGGCTGGCCGGGCCTGTTGATCGGATTCTTCCTCAGCACGGTCGTGCTCTACCACGGCACGTTCTTCATCAACTCGCTGGCGCACGTGCACGGCTCACGGCGCTACGTCACGGGCGACACCTCGCGCAACAACTGGTGGCTGGCGCTGATCACGCTGGGCGAGGGCTGGCACAACAACCACCATGCCTACCAGCGCTCCACGCGGCAGGGCTTCCGCTGGTACGAGGTGGACATCACCTACTACGTGCTGAAGGCGCTGTCCTGGGTCGGGCTGGTCTGGGACCTGGGCGAGCCGCCGGCCGAGGTGGTGCGCAACGAGCGCCGCGTGGGTGCGGCGGTCCTGGAGCGCGTGTCGCGGCAGCTCGCCGAGGAGTTCGTCACCAGGCGTGCCGAGGCGATCGTCGCCCTCGGGCAGGCCCGCGAGGCCTTCGATGCCCATCCGCAGGTCCGCGAGATGCGGGCGCGGCTGGCGGCGCGGCAGGCCCGGGCCGAGGAGCTCTGGCACGAACTGCAGGCCCATCTGCCGAACCTACCGCAGCTACCCAGCGCGGCCGAGATCCGTGCACAGGTGCTGCAGGCCTACGCCGACTCCCCGTCCACCGACGAGATCGTAACACGCGTACGGGCCTTGCTCGCCGAACGCATGAGCGCAGCGCTCTTTCCCGAGCTGGCGGCGCAACCGGCCTAGGCGTCGACGGTGGTGTAGCAACGGACGCCCATCAGCCGCGGAAGTTCAGGACGCCCGGCGAACGGATTCCGCGGGGACTACGTTCAGACGCGGGTGGCAACTCGCCGCCCCTGTCCTTTCTTCCCCAGCACGTGGAGCCGTTGCCAATGCGTCGCTTCGTCGCGCCAGTCGTCGTTGCCCTCGTCCTGCCGGTGGCCGCCTGCTCCGTGCGGGACGTCGTGGCGGGCCAGCAGGGGTCTGCCATTCCCGCCGGCGCCACGGATGTTGCCGTCCGCCTTCTGCACAGCCCGCGCCACGGCGAGTGGGCGATGATTCCCACGGCGCCCGGTGCACGCGATTCCATCGCCGCCTGGGTCGTCTATCCCGAGCGGCGCGACAACGCGCCGGTGGTGGTCGTGATCCACGAGATCTTCGGGCTCTCGGGCTGGGTCCGTGGCGTGGCCGACCAGCTCGCGGCTGACGGCTATATCGCCGTCGCACCTGACCTGCTCTCGTTGGAACGCGGCGCCGCCACGACCGATTCGCTGCCCTGGGACCAGGCGCGCGCGATGATCCGCAACGTGACGCCGGAGAAGATGAACGCGATGGTGGCCGCGGCCGCGCAGTACGGTATGGGCCTCCCGGCCGCGAAGAAGGCCTATGGCGTCGTGGGCTACTGCTGGGGCGGCAGCGCCTCGTTCAGCCACGCCGCGTTCAACGCGCCGGGCCTCAAGGCCGCCGTGGTCTACTACGGCACGTCACCGGACGTCGACGACATCGCCAAGGTCCGCGTCCCGGTGCTCGGGCTCTATGGCGAGAACGACCAGCGCGTGAACGCGACGATCGGCCGGGCGGACTCCACGCTGCGCTCGATCGGCGGGACGTTCGAGCAGCGCGTGTTCGCGGGCGCCGGCCACGGCTTTCTGCGCGCCCAGGACCAGGCGGCGAACGCGGAGGCCAGCCGCAAGGCCTGGCCCGAGACGATCGGCTGGTTCCGGAAGTACCTGAACTAGGCGGCCGGCGCCTCAGCCGCGCACGGACATGACGTGCAGCTGCAGCCAGTCGGGCCAGTTACCCGGCAGTTCGAAGAAGTCATCAAAGTACGCCAGGCCCTTGTCCTCGAGTGCGTTGACCAGGGCCTGGAGTGCATCGGCGTCGTAGATGGGCCCGACGGCCACGAGGCTGCCCTCCACGCGGAACTCGTCCGCGGTCAGGTTCAGCCACTGGTCGATGGCGGCACGCGTGAGCGCCACGCGCTCGAACGCGTCCTTGCGAATGAGAAGGGTCGGGGCGGACGAGGGGACGGCCAGGGGCATGCGGGACTCCGGACGGGGAAGGCGCTCGTAAATAGATTAGGCGGATGTCCCAGATGACGCACGCCGCCGACGTGGTCGTAATCGGCGGCGGCCACGCCGGCACCGAGGCGGCGATGGCCGCCGCGCGGCGCGGCGCCCGCGTCATCCTGCTCACCACATCGCTCGAGACCATCGGGCAACTCTCCTGCAATCCCGCCATGGGCGGGATTGCGAAGGGCACGGTCATCCGCGAGATCGACGCCCTGGGGGGCGTGATGGGCCAGGCCACCGACCTGGCCACGCTGCAGTTCCGGATGCTGAATCGCGGCAAGGGTCCCGCGGTCTGGGCCCCCCGCGCGCAGGCCGACCGCGGCCTCTACCGCCGGGCCGTGCGCCAGCTGCTGGAACGACAGCCGCGAGTGCAGCCCGTCCAGGGCAGCGCCGCACGGCTGTTGCTCGGTCCCGGTGGACGCGTCTCGGGCGTCGAGACCACCGAGGGCCTGCGCATCGGGGCGGCCGCCGTCGTCATTACGACCGGGACCTTCCTCCGCGGCCGCATCCACATCGGCACCACGCACGCCGTGGGCGGCGGCCGCGCCGGC
>JAYQOZ010000066.1:0-2725 GCA_038145035.1 Gemmatimonadaceae bacterium
AGGCCAGGCGGGGAGATCGAGGTCCAGGTACGGCCGTCGTCACGGCTGATGTGGAAGGGGCCGTCGTTCGCGCCCACCCAGATCACCCCCTGCTCGATCGGCGACTCGCGGATGGCGTAGAGTGTGGAGAAGTACTCCTCGCCCGTGTTGTCCACCGTGATCGGCGTGCCCGAGAGCACGTCGCGCCTGTCGGCCGGGTTCCAGGTGAGGTCCGGCGAGATCGTCTCCCAGGTCACGCCCTCGTCGCGCGTGCGGTGCACGTGCTGCGAGCCGTAGTAGATCACGCCTGCGTCGTGCGGCGAGACCTCCATCGGCGAGACGCGCTGGAATCGGTAGATCAGTGTGTTGGACGAATTGCCGTACAGCGACTGCGCGCCCACCCAGTAGTGCTTCTCCTGTCCGGTGCGCATCGACATCCGCGAATACTGGCCCTTGCAGCTGCCGTACACCGTGTCGGGGTTGGTCGGGTGCGGCATGATCGGACCCGTCTCACAGCCCGGGCCGGTGGTCCAGCCCTGCACGGGGTCATCCAGGCCGCCGCTCGCGACCGGCAGCGAGGGCAGGATCAGCGTCGAGTTGTCCTGTTGCGCGCCGTAGATGCGGTACGGGAACTGGTTGTCCACGTAGACCTGGTAGATCTCGGCCGTGGGCTGGTTGTACTGCGTGCTCCAGGTGCGGCCGCCGTTGATCGACACGTTCACGCCGCCGTCGTTGGCCTGGATCATGATGTTCCCGTTGGACGGGTGCACCCAGATGCCGTGGTTGTCGCCGTGCGGCGTGCCGAAGCGCGACCAGTTCTCGCCGCCGTCGCTGCTCCTGAAGTAGCCCTCGGCGCCGGCGTAGATGACATCGGCGTTCGTGGGGTCGGCGTCGAGCGTCGTGTAGTAGAACGGGCGCGTGCTCAGCTGCGGATTGTTCGAGACGAGACGGAACGAGCCGCCGGCATCCTCCGAGCGATACAGACCGCTGCCCGGCTTGGCCTCCATCAGCACGTACACGCGGTCCGGTGCCGCCGCGCTCACCGCGACATTCGCCTTGCCGATGAGCTCGTTGGGCAGGCCGGCCGTGAGCTTGGTCCAGGTAGAGCCGCCATCGGTGGACCTGTAGATGCCGCCCTCGCGGGCCCCGGAGATGATGGTCCACGGCTTGCGTTCGGCGCGCCACATCGCGGCGTACACGATATTGGGGTTGGTCGGGTGCAATTCGACGTCCACGGCACCGGTGGAGTCGGACACGTACAGCGTGCGCTCCCAGGTGCGGCCGCCGTCGCGGGTGCGGTAGAGGCCGCGGGCGTTGCTCGGCGCAAATGGGTTGCCGATGGCCGCCACGTAGGCGATGTCAGGGTTGCTGGGGTGCACCCGGACGCCGCCGATGTTGCCGACGGTCGCGAGCCCGATGTGCGACCAGGTTGTGCCGGCGTCCGTAGACTTCCAGACGCCCTTCCCGATGGAGACGTTCGAGCGATAGCCGTCCGATCCCGTGCCGGCGTAGATGATGGTCGGGTCGGAGTCGGAGACATCCATGTCGCCCATCGAGCCGACGGTGATCTGCCCGTCGCTGATGTTCGACCAGTTGGCGCCGGCGTCGGTGGTCTTCCAGATGCCGCCACCGGTGGAGCCGAAGTAGAAGGTGTGCGGCTCCTGGTTCACGCCGGTTACCGTGGTCACGCGGCCGCCGCGGGCAGGGCCGACCATCCGCCAGCGCAGCTGACCGAAGGTCGAGGCCGGGACCGCGGCACTGCTTCCTTGCGCCTGGGCTGCGGGCCGGGATGGGCGCTGGGCCGTGAGAAGCGAGGGACCGAGCCCGAGGGCGACGGTCAGGGCTGAGAGCGCGCGAATGGCGGGTCGCATCAGCAAATGGGTGTGTGAGGGAGAACGCGGCAGGCCCGAAAGCCTCAGAACCACCCCAACTTACGCATTTCCGGGGCTCCTCGTTCGGTGAGGTGTGTAACCCGATTTGGGGATCGGAACCGAAAGGCTCCAGTCATCGCAAGTGGCGATGGCACATTGACTTCCAACTCCAGCCTTCATAGATTTGTTGAGCCGCCAGCCGCGGCTTTTTTTGTCCCCTTCGTTCCCACGCCGATGGTCCGCGTCAGCAAAATCCACCCCGACAGCATCGCTGCCGAACTGGGCCTCACGCCCGGTACGGAGCTGTTGAGCGTGGATGGGCGGGCGCTGGAGGACTTCCTCGACTGGGAGTTCCTGACCGCGGACGATGCCTTTGAGCTCGAGGCCAGGCTCCCGGACGGCGAACACGTCGTCTTCGAGATCGAGCGCGAGTCTTTTGGCGGGGAGCCGATGGGCCTCGAGCTCGAGCCGCCCAACGTCCGCCGCTGCGCCAATCGCTGCGAGTTCTGCTTTATCGAGGGCCTGCCCAAGGGACTGCGGAAGCCGCTGTACATCCGCGACGACGATTACCGCCTCTCGTTTGCCTACGGGAACTTCGCCACGCTCTCCAACCTCAAGGAGCGCGACATCCAGCGCATCCTTGAGTACCGGCTCTCGCCGCTCTACGTCTCGGTGCACGCCACGCCCTGGGAGGCCCGCAAGGTCCTGCTCAACAACCCTCGCGTGCCGAACATCCAGGAGCAGCTCACGCGGCTCACCGACGGCGGCATCCAGTTCCACGGGCAGATGGTGATCGTGCCCGGGCTCAACGACGGCGACGTGCTGGAGCAGTCGATCACGGACCTCTACAACTTCGGCGACGCCTGCCTCTCGGT
>JAYQOZ010000066.1:2735-3092 GCA_038145035.1 Gemmatimonadaceae bacterium
CATCTACACCGGCCAGTCGATGGATCAGGGCAACGCCTCGAAGATCCTCGAGACGGCCGGGCGCTGGGCCACGCGGGCGGAGCGGGAGCGCGGCGAGCCCTGGGTGTATGGGTCGGACGAGCTCTACCTGCTTGCCGGCCGCGAGCTACCAAGGGCCGAGCACTACCGTGACTTCGCGCAGATCGAAAACGGCGTGGGTGCCGTCACCTCGCTGCGCGACCGCGTGCGCGAAGGCGTCTCGCGCCTGCCGCGCCTCGACGGGCGCCGGATCGGCATTGTCACCGGCTCGGCCATGGCCTCGCTGATGCCCGAGCTGCTCGAGCAGCTCGGCGCGAACGCCGGCGCGCGCATTGCACA
>JAYQOZ010000066.1:3102-9227 GCA_038145035.1 Gemmatimonadaceae bacterium
CGGCCTTGGCCTCGCTGATGCCCGCGCGGCACGAGCAGCTCGGCGCGCAGACCGGCGCGCAGTTTGAACTCATCCCGACCACCAATTCGCTCTTCGGCCCGACCGTGACCACCGCCGGCCTCCTCGTGGGGGCCGACATCCGGCGTGCCCTGAAGGACCGCGGCGATCTCGACCTGGCACTGATTCCCGCAGAGACCATCAACCAGGACGGCATCTTCCTCGACGACGAGTCCTTCGTCGCCGTGCGTGAGGACCTGCCGATGCCCGTGTATCCCTCGTACGATTTCATTGACGTGCTCGAGCAGGAAGCCTCCGCCGCCCCCGTGACCGCCGGGAGCGACTCGTGAGCACCATTCCGGTGGTGGCCCTCGTGGGGCGGCCCAATGTCGGCAAGTCCGCGCTGTTCAACCGCCTGATCGGCGACAACGCCGCCATCGTGAGCGAGGAGGCCGGCACCACGCGTGACCGGCACTTCTCGCGCGCCGAGTGGCAGGGTCGCTCGTTCTGGCTCGTGGATACCGGCGGCCTGGTGGAGGACTCGGACCTTCCGATGGACGTCGCCATCAAGCGGCAGGTGCGCCAGGCCATCGAGGAAGCGGACCTCCTGCTCCTCACCGTGGACGCCAGGGCCGGGCTGCATCCCAGCGATGCGCGGCTGGTGGACCTGCTGCGCAACTCGCGGAAGCCCTGGGTGCTGGTCGCCAACAAGGTGGATGACCCCCAGAGCACGGACTTCTACGAGTTCTTCAACCTCGGCGCCGGCGATCCGATCCCCGTCTCGGCCACCAACGGCAAGAACTCGGGCGACCTGCTCGACGTAATCGTCAAGAAGCTGCCCGCGCACGAGGAGGAGGCCGGTCCGGAGGTGATGCGCGTGGCGGTGATCGGGCGCCCGAACGTGGGCAAGAGCTCGTTCATCAACCGTCTGCTCGGCGAGGACCGGCTGGTGGTCAGCGATGTCGCGGGCACCACGCGTGATTCCATCGACACGCCGTTCACGTACCATCAGCGGCACTTCATCTTCGTCGACACGGCCGGCTTGCGTCGGCAGAGCAAGATCGACGACGGCATCGAGTTCTACTCGGCGCTACGCACGCGCCGCGCCATCGAGCGCGCCGACATCTGCATCCTGATGATCGACGCGACCGAGGGGCTGCACAACCAGGATCTCAAGATCGCCACGCTGGCCTGGGAGTCGGGGCGGGGCATGATCATCGTCGTCAACAAGTGGGACCTCAAGGAGAAGGACGACAAGACCTCGGCCAAGTTCCAGAAGGAGTGCGTGGAGAAGGCGCCATACCTGAAGTTCGTGCCGTTCCTCTTCACCAGCGCCATCACCGGCCAGCGCGTGACCAAGGCCCTGGACCTGTTGCTTGAGGTCGAGGCCGAGCGCATCAAGCGCATCAGCACCTCGGACGTGAACGAGGCGCTGCAGGAGCTGCTGGCTCGGCGTCAGCCGCCGCAGGCGGCCGGCAACGAGGTCAAGCTCAACTACGCCACGCAGGTGGAGACCGCGCCGCCGGCCATTGCCGTGTTCGGCAACCACCCGGAACTCGTGCAGGAGCATTACATCCGCTACCTGCACAACGGCTTCCGCGAGAAGTGGGGCTTCACCGGCAACCCACTGAAGATCCTCCTGCGCCGCAAGGGAGGCCGCAACACCTATGAATGAGCTGACCGGGAGCATCCACTGGAGCATCGCACTGCTCGTGGCCTATCTCGCGGGGTCCATTCCCACGGCCTATCTGGCCGGGCGCCTGCTCAGGGGCATCGACCTGCGCAGGGTCGGCTCGGGCAACCTTGGCGCCACGAACGTCTATCGCAATCTTGGCGCCGTCCCAGCCATCGTCGTGCTGCTGCTCGACGCCGCCAAGGGTGCGCTGCCGGTGCTGTACCTGCCGAAGGAGATCAAGGGCGTCTTCTTCTTCTTCTTCGAGGGCCGTGAACTGCTCTGGTGGGGCCTCGGATGCGGCCTGATGGCCATCGCCGGACACGCCAAGCCCATCTTCCTTGGCTGGAAGGGCGGCGGGAAGGGCGTGGCGCCGGCCGCCGGCGTGTTTGGCGCGCTCGCGCCTGCGGCATGTGGCATCGCGTTGGTCGCCTTCCTCGTGACTGCGGCCGGCAGCGGCTTCGTGTCGCTGGCGAGCATCACGGCCGCGCTGGTGCTGCCGATCGCCGTCGCCCTCGCGATGGGTGCCGACTCGCCGGTGTTCTACGTGTCGTTGGTGGTGGCGGCCTTCGTGGCCTGGTCGCACCGCGCCAACATCGGGCGCCTGCGTGCCGGCACGGAGCCGCGCACATTCGGAGGGGTCAAGCCGAAGGAGAAGGAGGGCATATGAAGGTTGCCGTGATTGGCGCCGGTGCCTGGGGCACCGCACTCGCGAACCTGCTGGCCGAGAACGAGCACGAGGTGATGCTCTGGGCCTACGAGCCCGATGTCGTCGAGGGCATCAACAACCACGCCGAGAACCGTCGTTTCCTGGCCGGCGTCCCGCTGCACCGCGGTCTTCGGGCCTCGGGGCTGATGGATCAGGTGGTGGAGGGGGCGGCGCTGGCCGTCTTCGTGGCACCGTCACACGTGCTGCGCGGGGTGGCCGCCTCGGCCAGGCGGGGGATGCCCAAGGGCATTCCGCTGGTGGTGGCCACCAAGGGCATCGACCGCGACCACCACGGCCTGATGACCGACGTGGTGAATGAGGAGATTCCCGGGCATCCCATCGTGGCGCTCAGCGGGCCGAGCTTTGCCCTCGAGGTGGCAAACCACCTGCCCACCGCCATCGTGGCCGCCTCCAAGGACGAGGACGCCGCGAAGATGGTGCAGGGGGCACTCAGCACCTCGGCCTTCCGCGTCTATACGCACACCGACGTGACCGGCGTAGAGCTCGGCGGTGCGCTCAAGAACGTGATGGCGGTGGCCACCGGCATTGCCGACGGGCTGCAGCTGGGCTTCAATGCCCGCGCGGCCCTCATCACCCGTGGACTGGCCGAGATGACGCGCCTGGGCGTGAAGCTTGGTGCCGACCCGCAGACCTTTGCCGGCCTGGCCGGCATGGGCGACCTCGTGCTGACCTGCACAGGGTCGCTGTCGCGCAATCGCTCGGTGGGGCTTGAGATCGGGCGCGGGGCCACGCTGTCCGAGGTGCTCGCCGGCCGGGAGACGGTCGCCGAGGGCGTCACGACCACGGAGACCGCCAAGGCGCTGGCCGACAAGCTTGGCGTCGAGATGCCGATCGTGAATGCCGTGCACCGCGTGCTGTTTGAGAAGCAGCCCGCCCGCTGGGCGCTGGTGGAACTGATGACCCGAGACCTCAAGGCGGAGAACGACTGATGGCGGGCGGCACCGAACCGGTCCGGGAGTTCTTCTCCATTGGCGACGTCTGCGAGCTTACCGAGCTCAAGCCGCACGTCCTGCGCTACTGGGAGAGCCAGTTCAAGTTCCTGAACCCGGCCAAGAACCGCTCCGGAAACCGCGTCTACACGCGGCGCGAGGTGGAGCTGGTGATGCTGGTGAAGCACCTGCTGTATAGCGAGAAGTACACCATCGAAGGGGCCAGGCAGAAGGTTGACGAGCATCGGAAGGGCGGCGGCATCAAGCCGGCGGCGCGGCAGGGGCTGGACGCCGAGACGGTGCAGCTGCTCGAGAAGGACCTGCTGACCATCCTCGAGATTCTTGAACGGAACGATTGATGCGATTCCTGTGCAGCAACGACGATGGGATCCTGGCGCGGGGCCTGGACTGCCTTGAGCGCGCCGCCAAGCCCCTGGGCGACGTCTGGGTGGTGGCGCCGGACCGCGAGCAGAGCGCGACCAGCCACTCGCTGACGCTGCATCATCCGCTGCGGCCCGTCCAACTGGGCGAGCGGCGCTGGCAGGTGGACGGCACTCCCACCGACTGCGTGATGCTGGCCATCGAGGCCCTGCTGCCCGAGCGGCCCGACTTTGTGCTGAGCGGCATCAACCACGGCCCCAACATGGGCGAGGACGTCCTCTATTCGGGCACGGTGGCCGCAGCCATGGAAGGGCTCGCCCTCGGCGTGCCCAGCATTGCGTTCTCGTTCGCCGGCCGCGTGCTGCGCTCGGACGATTCGCTGCTCGACGATCACGTGACAAACCTCACCCAGGTGCTCACGCACCTGACCCGCCTCCCCACCTTTCCGGCGGAAACGCTGCTCAACGTCAACATCCCGGCGATTCCCGCCGCTGACGTGAAGGGCATCCGGCTCACGCGGCTGGGCCGGCGCGTGTTCAGCGACTCCCTGACGCCGATGAAGGATCCCTGGGGCCGCGAGATCTTCTGGATCGGCGGCGGCAGCGTGGCCTGGAGCGGCAGCGACGATTCGGACTTCCGCGCGGTGAAGGAGGGCTACATCTCCATCACGCCGCTGCACCTGGACCTCACGGCACGCGATCGCCTCGACGATGCGGAGCGCTGGTGGCTGCCGCTCTAGTCCACGCCTTCGGCGGGGCGCGGCGACGGCTGATCGAGGAGCTGCAGCGAAAGGGAATCAAGGATCTCGCAGTCCTCAAGGCATTCGACGAGATCCCGCGGCATGAATTCGTGCCGACCGGGCTGCGACACCGGGCGTATGAGGACTCGCCATTACCCATCGGGCATGGGCAGACCATCTCGCAGCCCTGGGTACACGCCAAGTATCTCGAGCTGTTGGGGCTCACCGGCAAGGAGCGCGTGCTGGAGATCGGCACGGGCTCCGGGTTCCAGTCGGCGCTGCTGACGCGCTTGGCCGGCCAGGTGTTCAGCATCGAGCGGATTCCGGCGCTGGCGGAGCAGGCGCGGGAGTCGCTCAAGCGCTGCGGCATCGATCACGTGATCCAGCGGGTGGGCGATGGGACGCTGGGGTGGCCGGAGTACGGCCCGTACGACGCGATCCTCGTGGGTGCGGCATCGCCCTCGGTTCCCCAGCCGCTTCTCGACCAGCTCGCGGTTGGCGGACAGCTGCTGATTCCCATCGGTGACCGTGACAGTCAGACGCTGGTGCGGATGCGGCGGACTGCCGACGGCCTCGAGGAGACCACACTGGATGCGATGCGTTTCGTGCCGTTGATCGGTCGGCACGGATTCGAACAGTAGCACACGACTGAACTCAACAGGTGCATGCGATGACGGCAGCGCTGGCGGATCGGCTCAAGGCGGCGATACGGGATGTTGCGGATTTCCCGAAGCCTGGGGTGATGTTCAAGGACATCACCCCGGTGATGCTGGATCCCGGGCTGTTTCGGGAGGTCACCCAGGCGATGGCAGCCCCTTGGAAGGGGAAGGGGGTGACGCACGTGCTGGCAATCGAGAGCCGCGGGTTCCTGTTTGGGGCGCCGGTGGCGATTGAGCTTGGCGCGAAGCTGGTGCCGGTTCGCAAGGCGGGAAAGCTGCCGTCCACCCGCGTCTCCGAGCGGTATGCGCTCGAGTATGGCGAGGATGTGGTGGAGATGCACGCGGATGCGCTGAATCCGCGGTCCCTGGCGCTGATTGTCGATGACGTGGTGGCGACCGGCGGGACGGCTGCGGCGACGCGGCGGTTGGCGATGCGGTGCGGAGCGGGGGTGATCGGGGTTGGCGTCCTGATCGAGCTCGGGTTCCTGCCCTGGCGGCAGGCGTTGCCGGGGGTGCAAGTGGAGTCGCTGGTGTCGTTCTAGCCAAGGCCGGCCCGGCAGCGCCGAGGGGCCGGGCGCGCAGGGCCTGGGCTGGCGACGCAGGCAGGCGACGCGTGGTGGGGCATCGGCGCCGGCGTGCTGATCATGGGCCTGGCGATGAATACGCTCGGCATCCTGATCCACGATGGCCTGCACGGGTTGCTGGCCAAGCCGAAGCCGATGAATCATGTCTGGAGCGCTCTCTGCGGCCTGCCGCTGCTGGTGTCTGCGAGCGCCTACCGCAAGACGCACACGGACCATCACTTCGAGTTCGGCAGGGCAATGGACTACGGGACCTACCGCTACTGGCTTGTGCAGACCTTCTCCGCGGAGCAACTGATCACCTTGTGGCTGGCCCCGTCGCTGGTGATGATGGCGCTGACCAACGTGCGGGGTCTCGCCTCGCATGCCCTCGGCGATCTCGAGGACATATACCTATCCAGCCGCACCGTGCAGAGCAACCCCCAGGTGCGCTACCT
>JAYQOZ010000067.1:0-6044 GCA_038145035.1 Gemmatimonadaceae bacterium
CGCGTGCTCCACCCACAGGGAGCGCAGCGCCGCCGCGTCGCCGTTGATGGCGCGGCGGATGGTGAGGGAATCAGTGGCCATGGCAGTCGTACGCTGAATGTGTCACATCCGGACCCCGTAGGGTTGCCTCGCTCCCCTACGGGGCTAGACTGCCTGGAGTGACCGATTTGGCGGGTGCGGGGTCGGTCTTCCGGTGGGCGGTCGGGGCACCGCCGTTCCCGCCGACGTCCTGTGAACAGCCCACCGACCGGCCCGACGTTACCCTTCGGGGTATTCCGCCTCCCCTCTCCCTTACTCCCCTGCCGTGCTCCTTCCGCTCGTTTCCCTGACCGCCCTCATGACCCTTGGGGACCCGGTGCCGATTCGGCCGCCGGCGACCGTGGGCATGTCCGCCGCCCGGCTCGCCGAGGTGGACCGGATCGTGGAGCGTGGGATCCGGGTGGGGGCGTATCCGGGAGCCGCGGTGATCATCGGGCGGAAGGGCGCGGTGGTGTGGCAGAGGGGCTACGGCAGGATCGGGTGGCGCCCGACGAGTGCGGCGGTGGATCCACAGCGCACCATTTATGATTTGGCGTCGCTGACCAAGCCGGTCTGCACGGCCACGGCGGCGATGATCCTGCACGATCAGGGGCGGCTCCGGCTGGACACCAAGGTTCAGGCGGTGCTGCCCGAGTTCACGGGGCGCTGGAAGGAGCGGGTGACGGTGGGACACCTGCTGTCGCACACCTCGGGGCTGCCGCCGGGCCGGCGCATCTGGCTCACGGCGAAGACGCCGGCCGAGGGGCGGGAGCAGGTGCTCACGACGGCACTCAATTCGATGCCGGGCGGGCTCGTCGATTACTCCGACCTCGGACCGATCATCCTCGGGCTCGCCATCGAGCGGGTGACGGGCATGCCGCTGAATCGCTTCTGCGAGACGCGCGTATTCGGGCCGCTGGGGATGCAGGACACGGAGTACCTGCCCCCGTCGGCACTCAAGGAACGCATCGCGCCGACGGAGATGTATCCGCCGCGCGGGCACCCGGCCTACGGCGAGGTGCACGACGAGACGGCCTACACGCTGGGCGGCGTGAGCGGGAACGCGGGACTGTTCAGCACGGCCAGCGATCTCGCAATCTTCGCACAGATGATGCTGAACGGCGGCACGTATGGTGGCATCCGCCTCGTGCAGGACTCCACGGTGCGCCGCTTCACGCAGGTGGTGAAGGGCAACCGGACCTATGGCTGGGAAGTGCCGATGGGCGAGCGTGGCTCGGGCGAGTTCCTGAGCGCCACCTCCCTTGGGCACGTGGGGTACACGGGCACCTCGCTCTGGATCGATCGCGACCGGCAGCTCTTCGTGATCCTGCTGACCAACCGCGTACACGAGGCGCGGGCGCGGCGACCCGGCATCATCATCGCCGACGTGCGGCACGACCTCGCGGACGCCGCGGCGCTGTCGATCGCGGACGAGCCCTCCCTGCGCGCGGTGGCCTGGCCGCGCCTCTTCCGCGTGGATCAGGCACCGGACTGGAACCCGCCGACGCGCACGCTGGTTCGTAGGCCGACGACACAGCCGCGCCAGGGCGCGGCCTCCAGCCCCGACGACTCGCACCACGAACAGCAGTGACCGACGCCCCGACCCCCGACACGCCCGCCTCGACTCCTGCGCCCGCCGCTGCCGCCGCTGCCGCTGCGGACGCTGCCGCCGCTGGGGACGCAGTGACCACCGATGCGCCCGCCGCCGCAGGCGGCATATCGGTCGACCGGGTCAAGCTCGCGCTGCGCCGCGTCAAGGATCCGGAGCTCAATCTCAACATCCTCGACCTCGGGCTGATCTATGACATCGCCGTCGAGGGGAATGACATCAAGGTCGATATGTCGCTCACGTCGCCGGGCTGCCCGTCGGGCCCCGAGATCATGGCCGAGGCGGAGCAGCAGCTGAAGGCCCTCGACGGCGTGGGCACGGTGTCGATGAACCTCGTGTGGTCGCCGCCCTGGACGCCGGAGCGGATCGAGCCACGCGTGCGCGCCTACCTCGGCTTCTAGCGGTCCCGCAGCAGTCGCGTCGCCGGCCCCTGGGCCGAGCGCGCCCTACTCCTCGCGATAGGGCGAGTCCTTCTTCCGCCAGGGCGCCAGCGCCTTGACGAAGCCGGCGCCGAGCACCTCGATCTGCCAGCGCCGGAATTCCGGAATCTTCGTGAGCTCGTCCGGCGCGGCCGGTGCCTGGCGCACCACCGCCTCCATCCGATCGCGCGAGCAGAGCACCCCGGGATCCAGCTCCAGGCGCGTCGCGGCGGCATCGCGTACCTGCTTCACCGCACCGACCTTGGCGTCGAACTCCGGATCGCGGTCCCAGCGGGCGGCCTTCGGGAAGCGCGGCAGCCCGGCGTCAGGCACGGCGAGGCCACGATTGATGGCCTCGAGCATCTCCTCGCCCGAGCGCTGCAGGATGCCGCGCGGCATGCCCTTGATCTCGCCCAGTGACTGCTTGCTCGCCGGATGCGACTTCGAGGCCTCAAGGAGCACCTCATTGCTCACCACGCGGAACGTGGCGCGGTCGAGCCCGAGCGCCGCGGCGTCGCGCCACTGCACGAGTTCGCGGAGCACGGCCAGTTCACGCCGCGTGAGATCGCGGGCGCCCTTGATCTTCAGGAAGGCGTTGCCGGAGTCGTCGGCTGGCCAGCGCACGGACTCGAGCCGCTCAAACTCCTCACGCGCCCAGGCAAGCCGCCCCTTCTGCTCGAGCTCGTCGTGCAGCTGGTCCCGCAGGCCGAGCAGGTGCATGGTGTCCTGCGCGGCGTAATCGAGCATGTCATCCGAGAGCGGCCGCATGGACCAGTCGGCACGCTGATGCTTCTTGTTGAGCTTGATGCCGAAGCCGCGCTCGAGCAGCGCGGCGAGCCCGAAGGCCTTGAGGCCGAGCAGCTGCGCCGCGACGCGCGTGTCGAACACGTGCCGCACGTTCCAGCCGTAGTCCTGGTGCAGCAATCGCAGGTCGTAATCGGCGTCATGGAAGACGATCTCCACCGCGGGATCCTCGATCAACGCGCCGAGCAGGACCGGCGGCTGGATCGGCAGCGGATCGATGACCGCGTGCTGCGCGTCGGTGGACAGCTGCAGCAGGTAGATGCGGTCCACGAAGCGGTGGAAGCTCGCCCCCTCGGTATCCAGTGCAATCCGCTTCGCCTTCCGGGCCGCCGTGAGCCAGTCGGTCACGGCGGCATCGGAGTCCAGATAGACGGCGGTGGGCGGGGTGGCGCTACGGGGCACTGGCGAGGCGGGCGAAGGTCCGTGATGCGGGGAATCTAGTCGCGGGGCCAGCGCCGGGCGCGACCCTTGCCCCGTCGGGCAAAGCAGGCGTGATTGGGAGACCCATGCGCATGACCACATCCATGTCCGCCCTGCGCCCCGAGCGTCCGCTCCGGACCGGCGACCTCGTCCGGGCAGCGCTCATCGTGCTCTTCACGATCGTGCTGCTGCAGCTGCTCTGGTCCGCGCGCCTGCTGCTGCTGACCACCTTCCTCGGGGTGCTGTTCGGCCTCTCGGCGTCGCGGGCCACGGACTGGGTGCTGCGGCGCGTGAAGGTGAAGCGCTCCATCGCGGCGGCCGGCGTGGTCTTCGGTGCCACCGGAATCCTGTTGCTGATCTTCGCCTGGTCCGGTCCAACCCTGCTGGATCAGTCGGCGGAGCTTCGCACGAAACTCCCCGAGTCGGTCGCCAACTTCGAGCGCTGGATCAGCGAGAAGCAGCCGGCGCTGCTGGACGCGGTGGCCCCGCCGGATACCACCGGCGGCAGCCGCATCTCGGCGGCCTTCGAGCGGTACTCGCCAGGGCTCACGCAGTTCGCCTTCGGCGTCGTGCAGTCGGTGCTGGTGGTCGCGGCGGGCGTGGTGATGGTGATCTTCATCGCACTGTACATCGCAGCGGACCCGCAGGTGTACCGGCGAGGCCTGGTGCTCCTCGTGCCGATCGACCAGCGCGAACGGTTCTCCGTCACGCTGCACGCCGTCGGCGACGCGTTGCGCACGTGGTTCCAGACCCAGCTCATCGCGATGGTGGTCATCGGACTGGTGACGACGGTCGTGCTCGCGCTGCTGGGCGTGCGGGGAGCGCTGCCGCTTGGCGTGCTGGCCGGCCTCTTCGAGTTCATCCCGAACATCGGGCCGCTACTCAGCGCGATTCCCGCCGTCATGATGGGCTTCACCGACTCGCCGCATCAGGCGGGCGTGATTGCCCTGGCGTATTGGGGCATCCAGTTCCTCGAGAACAACCTGCTCATTCCCTATCTCATGAAGGAGCAGCTGGACCTGCCGCCGGCCCTCACGCTGATGGCGCAGGTCGTGATGGCGTATGTGTTCGGTTTCCTCGGGCTCTTCGTGGCCATTCCGGTGCTGGCGGTCGCGATGGTCGGCGTGCGGACGTACTGGGTGGAGGACGACCTGCCGCCGCTCCCGACGATGGAGATGCGGCTGCCCGACGTCCCGGAGGAACCGATCGCGTGACGATGCTCGCCACGCGCCTCGGCGACGTCGGCTACGACGAGGCCGGACGCGGCGAGGCGGTGCTGCTGCTGCACGGCTTTCCGCACGATCGCACGCTCTGGGAGGCACAGCTCGCCGCTCCGCCGGCCGGCGCGCGGCTGATCGCCGTGGACCTGCCCGGCTTCGGCGACAGCGTGTCCTCCGAGGTGCCATCGCTCGACGCCTGGGCTGACTGGGGCGTGGCGGTGCTTGACGCACTCGCGCTGCCGAAGGCGGTGATCGGTGGGCTCTCGATGGGCGGCTATCTCGCGCTCGCACTCTGGCGACGCCATCCGGCGCGGGTCCGCGGCCTCATCCTCGCCGACACGCGCGCCGGCGCGGACTCCGACGAAGGCCGGGCGAAGCGGCAGGCAATGCAGGCGCAGGTCGTCGCGCAGGGCGTGGGGGCCATCGCCGAGCAGATGCTGCTGGGAATGGCCGGCAAGACGACGCGCGAGGCGCGGCCTGAGGCCGTCGCGTTTCTCGATGCGATGATGCGCCGCGCCAGCATCGGCGCCATCCACGACGCGCTCGAGGCCATGCGCACGCGGCCGGATGCCACGCCCAACCTCGCCACGATCAGCGTGCCGACGCTCGTGATCTGCGGCGCCGAGGACGCGCTGACGCCCGTGAAGGAGTCCGAGGCGATGCACGCGTTGCTGCCCGACAGCCAGCTGGCGGTCATCCCCGCTGCGGGGCACGCCAGCTGTGTCGAGGCGCCGGCGGCGTTCTCGGCCCTGCTTTCCGGCTTCGTTCAGGCCAGATTTCCCTGATTCACACCTTTGCACGGACCGACCCCTGACCAACGCCACGCCCAATCATTCAAACGTCAGCGCCGCCGAGCAGTCCGGCGCCGCGCGCATCGGAGCGGTGATCTTCCGGAACCGCGGCTGGCTGCCGGTGCCCTTCCTGCTGGTGCCGCTGTTTGCGCCCGGCCACATGACGCCGCGCACGACGCTCATCGGCGTGATCGTGATGATCCTCGGCGAGGCCTGGCGGATGTGGGGCGTCGCCACCGCGGGTACGGTGACACGCCGTCGCTCGCGCAACGTGCAGAAGCTGGTCTCGCACGGGCCGTTCTCGTGGAGCCGAAATCCGCTCTACAACGGCAACTTCCTGCTCTGGATGGGCATCATCACCATCAGCGGGGTGCTCTGGTTCCTGCCGGTGGCGGCGGTGATCTTCGCCATCGAGTACTACTACATCGTGCGCTACGAGGAGGGTGTGCTCGAGAGCATCTTCGGGCAGGACTATCTCACGTACAAGGCGCGCACGCCGCGCTGGTTCCCGCGGCCGCCGACGCCGGAGCATGCGCGGGGCGAGTATTTCTGGGCGGAGGCCTGGAAGTCGGAGATCAGCACGTTTCTCCAGTTCATTGCCATCATCGGGCTCTTCTACGCGAAGGACAGGTTCTTCTAGGAGCAGACGAAGGGCGGAGGTGATGGGACGGAAGCGGAACGGGGGGGGGGCCCCCCGGGGCCCCCCGGCGGCGGGGCGTGGCCCCCCGGCGAGAAAGCCGCGGCGCGGCGGCCCCCCCCCCGG
>JAYQOZ010000067.1:6054-9222 GCA_038145035.1 Gemmatimonadaceae bacterium
CCGGCCGCGCGGGGCGCACCTCCTGGCCCCCGGCGCGCTCTTCTCTTGCCCGCCGTCCTACATCGCGTCAGCGCGTCGGCCGCCCCGGCTTCGGCTCCTTCTCGAACACCTCGCGATTGATCGCGATGTACTGCTTGAGGTTCGCCGGCACGTCCTCCTCAGGGAAGATCGCCGTCACCGGGCACTCGGGCTCACACGCGCCGCAGTCAATGCACTCGTCCGGATGGATGTAGAGCATATCCGGACCCTCGTAGATGCAATCCACGGGGCAGACGTCCACGCAGGACTTGTCCTTGGTGTTGATGCAGGCTTCGGTGATGACGTACGGCATCGAGGTCCTCGGTGGGAGTCGCTGAGGGCGGGGTGCAGCACGGAAGATAGACGCCTACGGGACGGGCCAACAGCCCATCGGGCCACGAAGCTGGACAGGTTGTTGCCTGTCCCCTAAATCCCTGACGTGAAGTTCTCACTCAACGGTCGGCCGGTCGCGGTAGATCCCGACGGCCACACCACGCTCCTCGATCTCCTCCGCGACTCGCTCGGCCTGCTCGGCACCAAGCGTGTCTGCGACGCCGGGGCCTGCGGGGCCTGCACCGTGCACGTCGACGGCCGCGCCGTCTACAGCTGCCTCACCCTCGCGCAGGGCTGCGAGGGTCGCGAGGTGCGCAGCATCGAGGGCCTGGGGACCGCGCAGGACCCGCATCCGCTGCAATCGGCCTTTGCGGCCGAGGACGCGGCGCAGTGTGGGTTCTGCACGCCCGGCCAGCTGATGGCGGCCGCGGCCCTGCTGAGCCGCAACGCCGACCCTTCGGATGAGGAGATCGTCGCCGCGATGGCGGGCAATCTCTGTCGCTGCGGTACCTATCCGAAGATCGTGCGGGCCGTGCGTCGGGCGGCCACCAAGCTGCGAGGGTCGGCCAATGGCTGAGTCGCGCACGGAACGCTTCATCACCACGACCGTCGAAGTCGAGGGGCGCGTCGAACAGCGCGTGGTCGAACGTCCGGCGTTCGAGCCGGAGCCCTGGGACGCCGATGCCCAGTTGACCCACGTGGGCGCGCGCGCCGCGCGCGTCGATGCGCCGGCCAAGGCCGGCGGGCGGCCCGGCTATACCACGGACGTGCGTCGCCCAGGGCAGGCCTTTGCCTCCATCGTGCGCGCCACGGTCGCGCGCGGGCGCGTGACGGCGATCGACGTCCAGGCGGCCAAGGCCCTGCCCGGCGTGCTCGACGTCCTGCTCGCCGCCGACGTGCCGCCGCGCACGCGACTCTTCGGCAGCGAGATCACCTATCACGGCCAGCCGCTGGCGGCCGTCTGCGCGGAGACACAGGAAATCGCGGACCGCGCCGCGCGACTCGTGCGTCTCGAGGTCGAAAAGCTCCCGCACGCCGTGACCGTGGCACAGGCCATCGCCGAGGGCGCAGCCCTGGTGCGACCTGGCCTCCAGAACAACCTGCTGTTCAAGGAGCCGCGCACGCACGTGCGCGGCGACGTGGACGCCGGGCTCGCCGCCGCCGAGGTCACCGTGACCCGCGAGGTGCGTACGCCCTGCGTGCTCCACACGGCCCTCGAGCCGCACAGCGCCGTGGCCGAGTGGGACGGTGATGCGCTCACCGTCTGGGAGAGCACGCAGGGCATCTTCCGCGTGCGCGACAACCTGGCCAAGGCGCTGGGCATCCCGCTGACCAACGTGCGCGTGATCTGCCAGGCGATGGGCGGCGGCTTCGGCGCCAAGAACTACGCGGCCGCGCACACCTTCATCGCAGCCGTCCTGGCGAAGCGGCTCGGCCGGCCGGTGGCCTGCTACGTGGACCGCCACGGCGAGCAGACCGACACCGGGAACCGTCCGGCCACGCTGCAGCGCATCACGATCGCTGCGCGTCGCGACGGTACGCTGACCGCCATCGACCTCGTGGCCGAGGTGCCGCTTGGCATCGGGGGCTGGGAAGGCGGGCCGGGCGAGATCTATCACGAGCTCTACGCCTGCCCGAACGTGCGCACGCACGAGACCTTCGCCTTCGTGAACACCGCTGCGATGGCGGCCTTCCGCGCGCCCGGCCACGCCGAGGGCAGCGTCGGGCTCGAACTCACGCTGAACGCGCTGGCCCACGAGCTCGGAATGGATCCGCTCGAACTGCGCCGTCGCAACATCGCGTCCCACGACCAGAAGAAGAGCCGTCCGTACACGGGCAACCGCCTGGCCGAGTGCTATGACGTGGGGGCCGAGCGCTTCGGGTGGGCAGCCGCGCGACGTGAGACGGGCCGCAGCGTGCCGGGAAGGCCCCATCTGCGCCGTGGGTCGGCGGTGGCGGCGCAGATCTGGTCCACGGGCGGTGGTCCGCCGAGCTATGCCACCGTGCGCCTCAACAGCGACGGCAGCGCCGATGTGCTCACCGGCTCGCAGGACCTGGGCACGGGGACGCGCACCATCCTCGCACAGGTCGCGGCCGAGGCATTGGGGCACTCCCTCGATCAAGTGCGTGCGATCATCGGCGATACCGGGGCCACACCCTACGCCGGCAATTCCTGGGGCTCGATGACCGTGGCCTCGCTCACGCCGGCCGTGCGCATGGCGGCGATGGACGCGCGCACGGCGCTGCTGCAGGCGGCGAGCGGTTTGCTCGACGCGCCGGTGGACGCGCTCGAAACCCACGACGGCCGCGTCGTGGTGCGCAACACGGATCGCACACTGCGCTTCGGCGAGATCACCGCCAAGCTCGGCAACGTGATGATCCAGGGCCACGGCTCGCGGGGCCCCAATCCCCAGGACGCTGGCATCGTGACCACCGGCGCGCAGTTTGCCGAGGTCGAGGTCGATACGGAGACCGGCGTGCTGCGCGTGCTGCGCATCGTGGCGGTGCACGACGCCGGACGCATCGTAAACCCGACGCTGGCGGAGTCCCAGCTCGAGGGCGGCATCATCCAGGGCCTCGGCTACGCGATGTTCGAGGAGCGGGTGCTCGACGCACGGATGGGCCTGCCGTTGAACGTCGGCCTGCATGACTACAAGATCCCGACGATGGCGGACATTCCGCTCATCGATGGCCAATTCCTCGACGGCGCCGACACGAAGGCGAATCACGTGGGTGCCCGCGGCATCGCGGAGCCGGCCATCGTGCCGACGGCGCCGGCGATTGCCGGCGCCGTCGCGGACGCCCTGGGTGTTGAGG
>JAYQOZ010000068.1:0-9170 GCA_038145035.1 Gemmatimonadaceae bacterium
CGCGGCTCTCGGTGCGCGCCCTGGAGTGGGCGTCGCTGCCGCTGTATCTCGGCGCGACGTTCCTGCTGATGCTGCTGCTGGTGGTCGGTACGGGCGCCGGCACCGCGGCCAGCACCAAGAGCTGGCTGGCCATCGGCGGCGTCAGAATCGGCCAGCCCTCGGAACTCGCCAAGATCGCCACCGTCCTGATGATGGCCCGCGTCCTCTCGGCGCAGCGCGTGGCCGCGACGACCCTGTTCGGCCTGTGGCGACCGGCGCTGATCGTCGGGATCCCGTGGCTGCTGGTCATGGCGCAGCCGGACCTCGGCACCGGCCTCGCGTTCATCGGCATCTTCTTCGCGATGCTCTACTGGAGCGGCGTGCAGTGGCCGCTGCTGCTGATGGCGGCCAGCCCGGGCGTGTCGCTCGTGCTGGCGTTCAGCACCGGCGTCTGGGGTGCCTGGTTCCTGCTGCTGCTGGCGTTGGTGGCCTGGAAGCGGCCGGCGTGGCTGGAGAGCAGCGTGCTCATCGCGGCCAACGTGGTGATGGGCGTGTTCGCACCGATTCTGTGGGACAAGCTGAACCCGTACCAGCAGCGCCGGCTGCTGGTGTTCCTGGATCCATCGGCGGACCCGCGCAACTCAGGTTATCACCTGATCCAGTCGCAGGTGGCCATCGGCTCCGGTGGCTTCTTCGGCAAGGGCTTCACCGACGGGTCGCAGAAGCGGCTCGCCTTCCTTCCCGCGCAGCACACCGACTTCATCTACGCGGTGGTGGGTGAGGAGTTTGGGTTTTTCGGCGTGGCGCTGGTGCTCACGCTTTTTGCCGTGTTCCTGCTCCGGACCATCCGGATCGCCGGGCGCGCGTCGAGCCCCTTTGCCTCCCTCGCGGCCTTCGGGATCACAGCCGCCCTGCTCACGCACATCCTCGTCAATGTGGGCATGACGGTGGGAATCATGCCCATCACGGGGATTCCGCTGCCGTTCTTCTCCTACGGCGGGTCCTTCATGCTCTCCTGCTGGCTGAGCGTGGGAATCCTGGTGCTGGTCTCCGCGGAGGGCCGGGGACGCGCGGACGGGCTGGTGATATAGGGCGGGGCAAGGCAGTTTTCCCGTATGGCTTGGTTCCGGAAGGAGAAGAAGCCCCGTCCGCCGCGGACGACCCGCCTCGAGATTCCCCCAGACGCCTGGGAGAAGTGCGAAGCCTGCGACCACACGGACATCCGCGAGAAATTTTCACGGAACCACAACGTGTGCCCCAGCTGCGACTATCACCGTCGCATCCGGGCCCACGAGTACGTGGCCTTGCTCCTTGACGAAGGGTCCATTGACGAGAAGGACGTGGACCTGCGTTCCGTGGACCCGCTGGCCTTCCCGGAGTATCCGGGCCGGCTGAAGAAGGCGCTGGACAAGGCCGGTGAGCACGACGCCATCCTGACCGTCTCCGGGCTCATGGACCAGATGCCCGTGAACCTCGGCGTGATGGACTTCGCCTTCATGGGTGGCTCCATGGGCTCCGTGGTCGGCGAGAAGATTGCGCGGCTCGGCCAGCGTTCGCTGGAGAAGAAGTGGCCGCTGATCATCATCTCGGCCTCGGGCGGCGCCCGCATGCAGGAGGGCGTGCTCTCCCTGATGCAGATGGCCAAGACCTCAGCCATGCTCGCCCAGCTCGGCGAGCGCAGCATCCCCTATGTCTCGATCCTCACGAATCCCACCACGGGCGGCGTCAGCGCGTCCTACGCGATGCTGGGCGACGCCATCCTCGCCGAGCCCGGCGCGGTGATCGGCTTCGCCGGTCCGCGTGTCATCAAGCAGACGCTGGGCCAGGACCTGCCCGAGGGCTTCCAGACGGCGGAGTTCCTGCTGACCCACGGCATGGTGGATCGCGTGGTGCATCGTCACCAGCTCAAGCGCACGGTGGGCCAGCTGCTGCGGCACATGAGCGGCAAGCCTGCGGCGGTCGGCTGGTCCCCGACCTGAGCCCACGATGACCGACGCGGCCTACCAGGCCGCGCTCGACGCGCTCTTCGCGCGGACGACGGGGCAATGGAAGCTGGGGCTGGAGCGGGTGACGGCCTTCCTGGCCGAGTGCGGAAATCCGCACGAACGCCTGCGCGTGCTGCACGTGGCCGGCACGAACGGCAAGGGCAGCGTCTGCGCCCTCCTGGAAGGCGCGCTCCGGGCCCGAGGCCTCCGGGTGGCCAAGTACACCTCGCCGCACCTGGTGCACTTCCGTGAGCGCTTCGTGGTGGATGGCCAGCCCGTCGACGACGCGGCGATCAAGGCCTGGCTTGAGCGCTGGACCCCAACCGTGGATCGGCTCGGCGCCACCTTCTTCGAGGCCACGACGGCGATGGCCTTCCAGCTCTTCGCCGACGCCGCGGTGGACATCGCGGTCATCGAGACGGGGCTGGGCGGCCGCCTGGATGCCACGAACGTGGTGCATCCGCTGGTGGCCGGGGTGTCCGGCATCGGGATCGACCACACCGAGTGGCTCGGGACCACCCGCGAGGCGATCGCGCCGGAGAAGGCGGGGATCTACAAGGCCGGGGTGCCGGCCGTGGTGGGCGAGCTGGACCCCGAGATCCGGGCCCTGCTGGCCTCCGAGGCGGCCCGGCGGGGTGCAAACCCGATCCGGGTGGTCGCGGAGGAGGGGTCGGCGGAGAATATCGCGGTCTCCGGCGCTGGCACCCGCTTCACCTGGGTGCGGGGCCATCGGCGGCTGGACGTGGCCACGGGCCTGCCGGGGCTGCACCAGGCCCACAACGCGGTCACGGCCCTTACGATGCTCGACGCCCTGCCGCAGGGCCTGCGGAGACCGCCCGAGGAGGACAGCCGGGCCTTCGCCGCCGTGACGCTTCCGGGCCGCTTTTCCCGCCACGGGGCCTGGATCTTCGACGTAGCCCACAACCCCGATGGGTCGGCCGTGACGGCCATGACACTGCGCGAGGTGGCCCCGGCGCGTCCGGTGGCGGCCCTGGTGAGCATCCTCGGCGACAAGGACTGGCGGGGCATGCTCTCGGCCCTTTCCGGCGGCGTCGACCACTTCCTGCTCACCGACGCGCCGACGGCGCCGAGCAGCCGGGCCTGGGTGGCCGGCGAGGTGCTCGAGTACTGCCGCGCGCGGGGCTGGTCGGCGGAACTGGAGCCCGCGTTCGACCGGGCGCTCGCGCTGGCCCCCTCGCGCGGGGCCACGGTACTGGTCACGGGGAGCTTTCACACCGTGGGCGATGCGATGGCTCGGTTGCAGGGGTCCCCCGCGACCCGGTAAATTCCGGGATGGGTAGCAAGGCACTTCCCGGGTTCCGTGATTTCTATCCCGATGAGCTGGCCCGCCGGACGCACATCTTCCGTGCCTGGCGGGCCGTTACGCGCAGGTACGCCTTCGTGGAGTACGACGGGCCGCCGCTCGAGCCGCTGGAGCTGTACACCAGGAAGTCCGGCGACGAGATCGTCGGCCAGCTGTACAGCTTCACGGACAAGGGCGGGCGCGAGGTGTCCCTGCGCCCCGAGATGACCCCGACCTTCGCCCGGATGGTGGGCGCGCGGGCCGCGGCCCTCCGCAAGCCGCTGCGCTGGTTCTCGATCCCGCAGCTGTTCCGCTACGAGCGGGCGCAGCGCGGGCGGCTCCGCGAGCACTTCCAGCTCAACGTCGACATCGTCGGCGAGCCCAGCGAGGTGGCGGATGCCGAACTGCTGGCGGTGGCGATCGGGATCATGCAGGAGCTGGGGCTGACCCACGAGGACGTGCGGGCGCGGGTGAGCGACCGGCGGTTGCTGAACGGCATCCTCGAGACGCTCGGCGTGACGGAGGCGCAGCGGCCGGCCGTGGACGACGTTGTGGTCAAGTTCGCGCGGCAGGCGCGCGAGGTGAGTGCGGAGAAGCTCTCGGCCGCCGGCCTCGATGTCGCGCTCGTCGAGCGCGTGATGGGGCTCGCGGCCGGCGTGAGCTTCGAGGCGCTCAAGGCCGAGTTTGGCGAGGCGCCGGCGGCGCGCGAGGCGATCCAGCGCTTCGAGCGCTACCTCGGACACTGCGTCGGGCTTGGCATCGCCGACTGGGTGACGCTGGACCTGTCGATCGTGCGCGGGCTCGCCTACTACACGGGCATCGTCTTCGAGCTCTTTGATGCCAAGGGCGAGCTGCGGGCCATCTGTGGCGGCGGGCGCTACGACGACCTGCTCAAGGCGCTGGGCGGCAGCGACCTGCCGGCCCTGGGCTTCGGCATGGGCGACGTGGTGCTCGGCGAGCTGCTCACCGAGCGACGGCTCTGGCCCGAGGCGCAGCAGGACGCCATCGACTTCCAGGTCGTGGCCGGCAATGGGGCGCTCGACCGCCCGTACGGCGACGTGCTCCGGCTCGCGACGGCCCTGCGCGGGGCAGGCTTCAGTGTCGCGCACGGGCTCAACGAGGAGCGCTACAAGTCGCAGGCCACGCGGAACCAGGTGGACGGCGCGATGAAGGCGGGTGCCAGCGCGGTGGTCTATTTCCGCGAGGATGGGGCCGTGGAGGCCATGAGCCTGCTTGGCAAGCTGACGGGGGCCGCGACGCACGCGGTGGATGCCGGCGACGCGCTCTCGGGCGAGGCGCAGGCGATGCAGGGCCTGCGGCATTGGCTGCAGACCCAGCGGCAGCGCTGAAGGACGGACACGATGGCGGACGACAAGAAGCTGACGACCCGGGCGGAGGACTTTTCCGCCTGGTACAATGAACTGGTGCTGCGGGCCGAGCTGGCCGACTACTCGCCGGTGAAGGGCTCGATGGTGATCCGTCCCAACGGCTACGGCATCTGGGAACGCATGCAACGCGCCCTGGACGACATGTTCAAGGCGACGGGACACGAGAATGCCTACTTCCCGCTGTTCATCCCGCAGAGCTTCCTGAGCAAGGAGGCGCAGCACGTGGAGGGCTTCGCGCCGGAGACCGCGGTGGTGACGCACGGCGGCGGCAAGGAGCTCGAGGAGCCGCTGGTCGTCCGGCCCACGTCGGAGACGATCATCTACCACATGTTCGCGAAGTGGACGCAGAGCTATCGCGACCTGCCGATCCTCATCAACCAGTGGGCCAACGTGGTCCGCTGGGAGATGCGCACGCGGCTCTTCCTGCGCACGCTGGAGTTCCTCTGGCAGGAGGGGCACACGGCGCACGTCACGCACGATGAGGCCGAGGAAGAGGCCCGCCGGATGCTCGGCGTGTACCGCGAGTTCATGGAAGGCTGGATCGCGATGCCGGTGGTGACGGGACAGAAGACCGAGAGCGAGAAGTTCGCCGGTGCCCTGCGCACCTACGCCTGCGAGGCGATGATGCAGGACAACAAGGCGCTGCAGGCCGGCACCTCGCACAACCTCGGCCAGAACTTCGCCAAGGCCTTCGAGCTGCAGTTCCAGGACGTGAATGGTGAGATGGCCTTCGCCTGGAACACCAGCTGGGGCGTATCGACGCGCATGGTCGGCGGCCTCGTGATGACGCACTCGGACGACAACGGCCTCGTGACGCCGCCGCGGCTGGCGCCCATCGAGGTGGTGATCGTGCCGATCTGGAAATCGGACGAGGAGCGGTCTCGCGTGGTCGAGGCGGCGCACAAGGCCAAGGCCGAGCTCACGGGCTGGTCGGGCCGCGGCGCCACCGACCGGCTGCGCGTGAAGGTGGACGATCGTGAGGGCATCAAGCCCGGCGCGAAGTATTACGAGTGGGAGATGCGCGGCGTGCCGCTGCGGCTGGAGATCGGTCCCAAGGACCTCGAGAAGGGCAGCGTGTTCTCGGCGCGACGCGACACGCGCGCCAAGGCCGCGCTGCCGATGGCCGGCCTGCCGGAGACCGTCGCCAAGCTGCTCGAGAGCATCCAGGACGACCTGCTTGCCGCGGCCAAGGCGCGGCGCGAGGCCAATTCGCATCGCAACGTGACCTCGTACGCGCAGTTCAAGGAGATCATGGAGGGCCCGGGCGGCTTCGTGTACGCCGGCTGGAACGGCGACCCGGCGGTGGAGGCGAGGGTGAAGGAGGAGACCAAGGCCACCATCCGCGTCATTCCGGATCCGGAGTTCCGCTCGCCCGATGCGCCCAGGACCTGCCTCGTGACCGGCGAGACGGCGAAGCACGAGGTCCTGTGGGCCAAGGCCTACTGATGACCCCGGGGTTCACCCGGCAGGGTGGGGTGCTGCACGTCGAGGGGGTGCCGCTGCCGCGCATCGCGGCGGCGGTCGGCACGCCGGCCTATGTGTACAGCGCGGCCGTGATGCGCGACCGCGCGGCGCGGCTGACGGAGGCGCTCGCGGGCATCCCGCATCGCGTGCACTTCGCCGTGAAGTCCAACGGCAGCGCCGCCGTCCTGCGCACCCTGCGTGAGACCGGGATCGGGGCCGACGTGGTGAGCGGCGGTGAGCTCTTCCGCGCCCTGCGCGCCGGCTTCCGCCCCGCGGACATCGTGTTCGACGGCGTGGGCAAGACCGAGCGCGACATGGCCGAGGCGCTGACGGCCGGCGTGAAGCTGATCAACGTCGAGAGCGAGGCGGAGATGCGCAGGCTCTCGGCCTTGGCCACGGCGATGGGCCGCAGCGCCACGGTGGGCCTGCGCGTGAATCCTGACGTCGAGGTCGAGAACGCGCACGAGTACATCGCCACCGGCGACAAGGAGCACAAGTTCGGCGTGCCGCTCGACGATGCCGGTCGCGTGGCCCGGGTCGCGATGGGACTGCCGGGGCTGGTCCTCAGCGGCTTCCATATGCACGTGGGCTCGCAGCTCTTCTCCTACGGCGCCTACGAGACCGGCTCGCGCAAGCTCGTGCAGCTGGCGCATGCGCTGCGGGCCGAGGGTGCGCCGATCAGGTATCTGGATCTCGGCGGCGGGCTACCGGTGCCGTATCGCCCCGAGGAACCGGAGCCGGACCTCGAGGCCTACGCGGCCCTGATGCGGCGCGCCGTGGAGTCGCTGGGCGACGTGGAACTGGTGCTGGAGCACGGCCGATACCTCGTGGCCGCCTCGGCGGTATTGCTCACGGAAGTGCTATACCGCAAGCACAACGGCGGCGTGGAGTTCGTGGTCTGTGATGCCGGCATGACGGAACTGATCCGCGTGTCGCACTATGATGCCTACCATCACATCGAGCCGGTGGAGCCCGCGACGGGTGAGATCGTGGCCGACGTGGTGGGGCCGGTGTGCGAGAGCGGCGACTTCCTCGGCGTGGACCGCAGCCTGCCGGACGTGCAGCCCGGCGCGCTCATGGTGGTGCACACCGTGGGCGCCTACGGTGCGGCGATGGCCTCGCGCTACAATGGCCGGCCCTTCGCGGCCGAGGTGCTGGTGGACGGGGCACGGTTCGCGGTGGTGACGGAGCGCGAGGACTACGAGGCCCTCGTGCGGCAGGAAGTGGTTTCCCCCCAATGGCAGGAGGCGTGATGCGGATCGGCCTGATGGCGGACACGCACGACCGGGTCCCGGCGGTGGACGCGCTGCTGCGTGAGTTCATCAAGCGGGACATCACCTTCGTGCTGCACGCGGGGGACTACTGCTCCCCCTTTGCGCTGAAGCCCTTCCAGGACCTCGGCATCGCGATGGCCGGCGTCTTCGGACGCAATGACGGCGACCCCGAGGGCATCCGCGGCTTCGCGGCCCAGGGCATGGGCCAGGAGCTGTTTGAGTCTCCGCACGGGATGAAGGTGGGCGACACCAAGGTCCTCATCGTGCACGACATCGGCGAGGTGGTGGAGCGCTCGGTGCTGGCGCACGCCGTAGTGGTGCACGGCCATACGCACCTGCAGGAGATGAAGACGCGCGGGGACACGCTGGTCGTGAATCCCGGGGAGGCCTGCGGCTGGCTCTACGGCGCGCCGTCGGCCGCCATCCTTGACCTTGAGACCAGGCACGTCGAGTTCATCAAGCTCGACGGCGCGGAGTGGAAGACGTGACCCACGACGGTTCGCGCGTCCTGATCCTCGACTGCGGCTCGCAGTTCACCCAGCTCATCGCCCGCCGCGTCCGTGAGGCGCGGGTGTTCTCGGAGATCCATCCTCCCACCCGCTCCATCGAGTGGATCCGCGAGTGGAATCCCACGGCGATCATCCTCTCGGGCGGGCCGAGCTCGGTGACGGATGCAGGCGCGCCGGACTTCGACCCGGCCATCCTCGATCTCGCGCCGGTGCTCGGCGTCTGCTATGGCATGCAGTGGATTGCGAAGCAGGCCGGTGCCGAGGTGAAGGGCGGGGGCCGTCGCGAGTACGGCCGCGCGGAGATGGTGGTGAAGGAGGCGGACGGGCTGTTCTCGGGCTTCGACGCGGGTGAGCGCTCGGTGGTGTGGATGTCGCACGGTGACCACGTGGAGACGGTGCCCGAGGGCTACGTGCTCACGGCCGCCAGCGACGGCAACCCGGTGGTGGGCTTTCGCCACGAGACCAAGCCGATCCACACCATCCAGTTCCACGCCGAGGTGGCACATTCGGTGCGTGGTGCGGAGATGATCCAGAACTTCCTGTTCAATGTCGCGAAGTGCACGCCGGACTGGACGCCGGGGCACTTCGTCGAGCAGGAAGTCACGCGCATCCGCGAACTGGTCGGCGATGCGCAGGTGATCTGCGGGCTCTCGGGCGGCGTGGACTCCTCCGTGGCCGCGGCGCTGGTGCACCGCGCCATTGGCGACCAGCTGACCTGCATCTTCGTGGACACCGGCCTGCTGCGCCTGCACGAGCGTGAGCAGGTGGAGCGCACCATGGGCCAGCACCTGGGCATCACGCTGATCACGGTGCGGGCCGAGGAGCGCTTCCTGACGGCGCTGCATGGCCTCGACGACCCGGAGAGGAAGCGCAGGGCGATCGGTCACACGTTCATCGACGTCTTCGAGGACGCATCGGCGGCGGCGGGCCAGGACGCGAAGTTCCTCGTGCAGGGCACGCTGTATCCTGACGTGATTGAATCGGTGAGCGCCAAGGGCGGCCCCAGCGCCACAATCAAGACGCATCACAACGTGGGCGGACTCAAGCCGGACATGAAGTTCAAGCTGATCGAGCCGCTGCGCGAGCTGTTCAAGGACGAGGTGCGCAACGTGGGCCGCGAGCTGGGCCTGCCGGAGGAGATGGTGGGCCGGCACCCGTTCCCGGGGCCTGGCCTGGCGATCCGCGTGCTGGGGGCGGTGGACCCGGTGAACGTCTGAAGCTCCTTGCTGGAGGAGGTCAGAGTGATTGTTCCGGAAAGCGTCGCGTTG
>JAYQOZ010000069.1:0-9097 GCA_038145035.1 Gemmatimonadaceae bacterium
CCGGGCGAGGACCAGCGGCTCATCCGAGGCCGCGAGCGTGAACCGCAGGCGCACCTCGCCGGTCACCGCCGAGTCACGGGCCGCCGGGACCGCAAAGGACACCGCGTAATGCAGGTCGGAAATCGTACGCGCCCGGTGCTCCGCGAGGGACAGCGCGACGCCGGGCTCCGGATCCTGCGGCCCGCGGTCGCAGGCGGCGAGGGCAAGCGTCGTCAGGCCGAGCAGGGCCCTGCGGATCGAGGGGCGCATCACGAATCTCCAGGCCGTGGAAACGGACGGCGCCCGCTACGGGCGCCGCGACCCCGAATGTTACCCGGCCCCGAGGCGCCGCGCGCCCTCAGCGCCCCGCGCGCGTCACGAGACTGCGGAGTCGTGCCGTGATGCCCGGGGTGAGCTGCTCCCAGCGAACCTGATAGCCCCCGTTGCCGCCGTCGGCCTGCCACCAACCCTCTTGTCTTGGTCGTGCGTGCCCGTGTAGGCCACGATGGATAGCGGTCCCCATGCATCAATGACCGCCGGCCCTTCCGCTCGCGGGTTCCAGTCGACATCGTGTGGACTCACACCCTGTTTGATGAGGCATTGGCATGACGGGTCCCGTACATGGCACGATCAGTTCCCTTCGCGCCCCGGAGCGGGCGCTGCTCGTAGGCCGCAAGGACGGCAATCTTCCGGCGCGCCAGCAGCGACTGATGGAGCTGGAGTACCTCCCGTTCCCGATCGAGGACGCCACGGCGGCACTTACCAAGCTCCGTAGCGAGCGGTTCTCGCTGGTCGTGCTCGACGTGGATACGCAGGGCATGACCGCGCAGGAGTTCCTCGAGGCGCTGCGGGCGGATCCGAAGTTGGGCTCGAAGCCGGTGCTGGTAGTGTCGGCCACCGATGCGCAGGCGGCGCTCGATGCAGCCGTCGCCGCGGGGGCGGATGGCTGGATTCCCGCGGTGTGTGATGCCGAGACGCTGAAGGGCCGCATCGACGCGGCGTTGCGGCGCCGGGCGAGGTAGCCGCGAAGGACGAGCTCCTCCGGGAGCGCCTCGAGGAGGAACGCGGCGGCGATGGCGACCGCCAACCGCTGCAGTGCGGTGCCTGAGCCGTCCGGCGTGACCGTCAGCCAGCCGAACAGCGGTCCCAAGTTGCTCACGAGCAGGACAGGCGTCCCGAGGATCGACATGTCAGCGAGGCGTGCCCTGACATGGCAAGAACGCTCCCTCCTGGCAGCCCGTTGGCGGCGCAGCGGCCACTCCAGCTGCATTCAACACTTTGCGGCTCGCCTCGTACTCCTGTTTAACTTGCGCTGACCGCCCGACACTTCACCGCCCGTCCGCGATGCCCCGATATCGTCTCGCCCTGGTTGCCTTCGCCGCTGTCGCGCCGCGCCTGCTCCCGGCACAGGCTGCGCCCGCCCGCGACAGCAGCCGAGCCGTGCTCGATACCGTGACCGTGACGGCGGCTCGCGAGCATCGCGGGCTCTCACAGGTGCCGTTCGCCGTGAGCACGGTGTCGTCGGAGCGATGGGTCGGCCGGAATGGCATGGGGATGGACGCCGCGCTGCAGCAGGTGCCTGGTGTCTTCGCGCAGAGCCGCTTCGGCACGCAGGACATACGCGTGACAATCCGCGGCTTCGGCGCCCGTGGGGCAGGCGACCGCTCCAACGCCGGGACCTCGCGTGGCATCCGGGTGCTGCTGGATGGCATCCCGGAGACCGAGCCGGACGGCCGCACGGCGTTCGACCACATCGACCTCGCGACCATCGAGCGCGTCGAGGTCCTGCGCTCCAACGGCAGCGCCGCCTGGGGCAATGCCGCCGGCGGCATCGTGAGCCTCAGCTCCGAGCCGGACTTCACGCAAACCTTCAGCGACGTCAGCCAGCAGGCGGGGAGCTTTGGCCTCCTGCGCACGGTGGCCCGTTCGGGCACGGCGATCGGTTCCGGCAAGGGCTGGCTCTCCGTGACGCGCACCACCTTCGATGGCTGGCGCGAGCACTCCGACGCCTCGCGCACGCAGGCGGTGGGCGGCATCGCGCTGCCACTCAACGGCGGTGGCCGTGTAGGCGTGCAGCTGGCGGCGGCCAGCAATCTCTTCCGCATCCCCGGCCCGCTCACGCCGGATGAGTATGCGGCGGACCCCCAGCAGGCCAACGCCACCTACCGCGCCCGCGACGAGCGCCGCTTCAATCGCCTCGTACGCCTCGGCGTCACGCTCGACCGACCGATCGGCGATTCGCAGGACGTCAGCGCGATGCTGTTCGTGAATCCGAAGTACCTGCAGCGCTCGGAGCGCAACACCTTCCGCGACTTCACGCGCTACCACGTGGGCGGCGCAAGCTCCTGGGGCACGCGATTCACGGCGATCGGCACCTCGCATCGCCTGCGCATCGGCGGCGACATCGCCTACCAGGACGGGGCCATCCAGTTCCACAACCTCGGCCCCGGCAACAGCCGCGGGACTACGCTGCAGCAGAACAAGGGCGAGGCCGCACAGAATGCCGGCCTGTTCGTTCAGGACGAGCTGGCGCTGGGCAGGCGCAGCACGCTGCTGGTCGGCGCACGCTACGACGACCTCAGCTACTTCTATCGGGACTTCATCACCCCCAGCGTCAACGCCAGCCGCCGCTTCACGCAGGTGACGCCGCGCGCCGGCATCTCGTGGCGGTCGGAGGACGGCACCAACCTCTACGCCAGCTACGGCGCCGGCGTCGAGATCCCGGCCGGCAACGAGACCGATCCGCCGGGCACGGGCATCCCGAACCCGGCCACTGCACTCAACCCGCTGCTGGATGTCGTGCGCTCGCACACGGTCGAGGCGGGCCTGCGTCGCTACGCGGACCTCGGTGAGGGCCTGCTGCAGGGCGTGCTGGTGGATGCCGCCCTCTACCGCGTGATGGTCGATGGCGAGCCGCAGCCGTACAACGGCGGGCGCTTCTACCTCACGGCGGGCCAGGTGCAGCGCCGCGGGCTTGAGCTCGGCCTCACCGGCTTCCTCGCCGGCGGCTTCACGGCCCGCTTCGCGGGCACCTTCTCGCACAACACCTACGATCGCTACGTGGTCGACTCCACGTACCTTGGCGTCCCGGGCGCCACGGCGGTGCTCGATGGCAATCGCATGGCGGGCCTGCCGGGCCGCGTCGTGAATGCCTCGCTCGAGTGGCGCGCGCCGGCCGCCCCCTGGCTCACGCTCGAGGTCGGGGCCCAGCACAACAGCGAGTACTTCGCCGACGATCGCAATGCGGTCGAGGTGCCGGGCTTCACCGTGTACCGCGCGTCGGCCGTGGCGGAGCGGCTGATCGGTGGCGCAGTGATGCTGCGGGCGACGCTGGCGGTGGAGAACCTCACCGATGCCCAGTATGTGGGCAGCGCGTTCATCAATCCCGACTACGGCGCGGCACGGCCCTTGGTCTACGAGTCGGGCCTGCCGCGGTCCATGGTTCTCGGACTCAGCGTCAGCCGAAGACGCTGAGCCCCCGCGCGGCGGCTAGGCGATCAGCACGGTGAGGATCGCGTTCCCGATGCCCATCAGCGCCGCGCCGGAGATGAGGCCGGCCGCCACCGACTCCCAGCCGTCCACCCAGACGGCGTGACGCCGCGTGCCGGGCTTGCCGTCGCGGGACAGCCACCAGAAGCCGATGGCGCCCACCCATGCCACCAGGGCACCAGCCGCTCGGTGACCAGCATGTAGGCCGCGAGCCCCGAGACCAGCGGCGTCACCATGTAGCCGGCCGCCGTCGCGACGGACTGCGTGCAGTTGTTCTCGAGGATGGTGAAGTCCTCGGCGATGCCGGCCTGGGCCAGCAGGCGGTAGATCGCAAAGGCCATGATCACCGAGGTCACGCCGACGCCGATGGTGATGCCGGTCTTGCCCGCGATGTAGAGTGCGGTGGCGGAGAGCAGCCCGCCGAGCAGGAAGCCGGTGATGGCGGAGCGGATGGTGAGCTGCGGCATGTCGCCGCGGTAGACGCGTTCGAACCACCAGCTGTCCTTCTGCAGTCGCGTCCAGGCGGCGACCTGCTCGTCACTGAGTTACTCGATGGGCATGCACGAACGCTCGTCGGGAAGCCAGGAGCCGGCAAGGGTCCGCGGCGGCCCTTCGCCGGAATGTCGGGGTGGTCCGCGCCAGTCCCGTGGGCGCGGACGTTGCGTGCTCGGGAGTCGTGCCGCGCGAACGCCACGTGACGCTGTCGGCGTCACCGCGCTAGAATACACCGCCATTCAGGGCCAGCGAGACACCAGCACCCCATGGAAATCGACATGCCACAGGCCCTTGCCCGTCCTGCCGCCCGGCTGCTGGCCGCCGCAGTCCTCGCCGTCGCGGTGGGAGCCTGTGGCGGCCCGTCACCGGCGACCTTCGAACACGACGTGTCCGGCGCGGCGACGCCGTGGACGCACACGCGCTTCGATACGGCGGCGGGTGGGTTCAGCTTCGCCGTCATCTCGGACCTGAACGGCGGTGAGCGTCCAGGGGTGTTCGACGTCGCCGTGGCGCAGCTGGCCCTGCTGCGGCCCGAGCTCGTGCTCAGTGTCGGCGACCTCATCGACGGCCCGACCCCGGAGGCGGCGGCTCTCGACACCGAGTGGGAGACTTTCGACGCCCGCAGCCGCGAGATGCCGGCACCCTTCTTCCGGGTCGGTGGCAATCACGACCTCACGGGCGAGGTGCTCCGCGAAGTCTGGCAGCGGCGCTACGGTCCGCCGTACTACGCGTTCGTCTACCGGGATGTGCTCTTCCTCGTGCTCGATACCGAGGATCTTTCGCCGGAGCGGGCAAAGGCGATCTTCGAGGCGCGCAGCGAGGCCCTGCGGGCGCTCGACGCCGGGCGCACCGGCACTGCGGGACTCGAGTACTACCGGATGCCGGAACGCGCCTATGGGAACATCGGGGCCGAACAGGCCGCCTACATGCAGCGCGCACTCGCCGACCACCCGAATGTGCGCTGGACCTTCCTGTTCTTCCACAAGCCCGTGTGGCGCAACGACGATCCGGAATTCAGCGCCATCGAGACCGCGCTGGCGAACCGTCCCTACACCGTATTCAGTGGCCACCTGCACTCGCTGCATCGCGAGCAGCGGCTTGGCCGCGACTACTTCACGCTGGGGACGACCGGCGGAAGCCAGAATCCCACGGATTCCATGGCGCTGGACCATCTCACGCTGGTGCGCGTGGGAACCGATGGCCCCAGCATTGCCCACCTGCGACTCGACGGCATCCTCGGCCCGGACGGCCGGGTGCCGCGGGGTGGGGACTCGCTCTGCTACCGCGCCGCGGGCTGCATGAAGCGCTGATTGCCGACCATCCTCAGGTCGTGCCCGGAACGTCCTCCCGTGTCAGCCGCCGGATCAGCCAGATCACCAGCGCGATCGGCAGCACGACGAACACCAGCGCCTTCAGCGCAACGATGGTGACCGGCCCGACGGCTACCAACACCAGCACGGGAATGCCGAAGATCGCCAGCGACAGCAGCGGGCGGAGGGCGAAGAGGCGCAGGAACAGGGCGACCATGAAATTCTTCGGGGAGGGCGCGGGCGGGTGCGGGCAACTGGAGCCACTACGGCGGCGTCGGGGACCAGGTGTCAGGCGGGAGTGCGGGGCGGCGCCCTGACCGACATCGCAGCGCAGCCCTCGGCGCCATGGTGCATCGGGGCGGAGCACACAATATTCGCCGGATGTCTCAGCCGCTGGCTATCGCCGTCCGCTTGGACGTCCGCATTTGCCGGATGGATGCGGGCCCGCGGGTTTCTGTCGGAATGACGTACGCCAACCTCCCGTGATATGCACCGTCGCGACCTGCTGAGACTTGGCGCCGGCGCCGCCGGCTGGAGCATGCTCGCGCCCCGCGGGCCGGGCGATGGTGGCGTCGGACAGGACGCGGATCGCATGGCCTGGTGGCGTGACGCCCGCTTCGGGATGTTCATCCACTTCGGTCTCTACTCCACGCTCGGCGGCGAGTGGAAGGGCGCGCCGGCCGGCTCGCACGAGTGGATCCGCAACAACGCGAAGATCCCGCACGAGGAGTACATCCCGCTCGTGGAGGGGTTCGATCCCCGCGGCTTCGACGCCGACGCCTGGGTCGCCGCGGCCAAGGATGCGGGTCAGAAGTACCTCGTGGTCACCACCAAGCACCACGAGGGGTTCTCGCTCTTCGACTCGGCGGTCACCGGCTACGACGTGATGTCCACGCCGTTCCGCCGCGACATCATGCGGGAGCTCGCGGATGCCTGCCGCCGTCACGGCATTCGCATCGGCTGGTACTACTCCATCATGGATTGGTATCACCCGGACTACCTCCCGCGGCGCGACTGGGAGCAGCGCGATGCGACCGCTGCCTCGTTCGCGCGTTACGTCGCGTTCATGCAGGCGCAGCTACGCGAGCTGTTGACCAACTACGGCGACATCTCCATCCTCTGGTTCGACGGGCAGTGGGAGCGCACGTGGAACCATGCGCTTGGCGTCTCGCTCCACGACTACTGCCGCGCAATCGCGCCCGACGTCGTGATCAACAACCGCGTGGACGGCGGCGGCGACCCCGACTCGGCAGGAGGGCGGGGGCCCGTGGGTGACTTCCGCACGCCTGAGCAGGAAGTGCCGGCCACCGGCCTGTCCGGCCTGGACTGGGAATCCTGCATCACGATGAACAAGAACTGGGGCTGGTCGAAGTTCGATCACGACTGGAAGTCGGTGTCCGAGCTCATCGGGCTCCTGGTGGAGACGGCATCGAAGGGCGGCAACCTGCTCCTCAATGTCGGGCCGATGGGCGACGGCCGGTTCCCACCGCAGAGCATCGACGGACTGCGTGGCATCGGGCACTGGATGCGCGTGAACGGTGCGGCGATCTACGGCACGCGCGCGACACCGTTCGCGGACGCGCCGGTACGCGCGACGCTGCGGGGCACCCGCCTGAACCTCTTCATTGACCCCTGGCGCCCGGGCCCGCTACTCCTGCCCGGGATGACCGCCGCGCCGCACCGTGCGTACCTGCTGGCGGATCCGGGCGCGGGCCCGCTGGAGACGCGCGCGACGCCGGGTGGCGTGGAGCTGCGATTGCCGGAGCGGGCGCCGGGCCCGATCTGGCCGGTCGTGGTGATGGAGTTCGACGAGGCGCTGCCAGGGTAGGGCCGCGCCCGGCCGCGGCCCCGGGGCGGGGTCCGCATCGGATTGTCGCACCTCACATTGCCGCGGCGCATCCTCGCCCCACATATATTGCTCCAGAGGCTAAACGACGTACAGCAGAGCCCCAAACTGGCGGCCAGTGATGGCCTGCGGAGGAGGAAGGGTGCGAATCAGCAGATCCGCTGCCAGAACGCTCAGAGCCGTCGTTGGGGGTGGGATATTACTGTCCGTTGGCCTCGCGGGGATGACGGTGGTTCGCGCGTCGCTTGATCGCAGGCTTAGCGATCTGGCAATCGCCGAGAAGCTGGAACACCTCCGAGCCGGCGACCGCCTGCGGACAATCAGCCGCGTGGCCGAATCCACGGCCGGCGCGGTGGCCCGTTCGGCCGTCGTTGGGCGGCTCGCCGGGCAAGCGGCGCGTGGCGCCGCGTTCGACGGAGACGACATTGCGAGTCTCCAATCGGAACTGTCGGACCTGCTGCGGGGCTCAACTGTCTTGCAGAATGTTCGGGTGCGTTCAGTGCCGGACGGCCGCGTGGTCGCCTCTGCCTTGCGACTCCCCAGCGGGCTTGTGAGCACGGTCGACACATTTCCCCCTGTTGTCCCCCGTGGCGAATGGTTCCAGGATGCCCTGACGGCCGAACCCTTCGACATTCGTCGTGACGACGTCTCGCTGATACCCGCCCCAAACGGTGGATTCTTCGAGCCGCATGAGCCGTTCTTGCGAGCCAGCACCAGCGTTCCCGACCGTAGCGGTGCACCGCGGTTGGTGGTCAGCACGGCTGTCCTGATAGGTCCGGCACTACGAGATCTTGCGCAGGTAGGTGGTCCAACACAGTGGCACTGGATCACCGATGCGGGTGGGCAGATCCTGGATGCTTCGGAGCCCGGCCTGGCATTCAGCCACTTACTCGATCCGCCGGGTGGTACGATTGGGGATCAACTGGCGTTCGTTGCGCCGATCGGGGTGTGGGGACAGCGGGCAGCCGTGGCGCGTACGCCGGACGGGGAGCGCCTCTACGTCTCCGTCGATACGGTTCTTGCACCGCAAGGGGCTGGACACAGGGGAGCCGTTATCCTGACCTCTGGCCGGCCCGTGGGCCCGATCCGGCTCTCGGCGCTCTGGGACGCGGCAGGGTGGCTAGGCCTGCTGGCCCTGCTTGGCGCTGCCGCCACAGTTCTCGTCGTGTTCTCCGGGCCCGTAACGTCGCCTCTTCGTCCTCTCGGCAACGGCCACCGCAGGATTTCCGGCGCGTTCCCGGTGGAGCTGGCAGTCGGCCTCTGCATCGTCCTGCTCGGCGCGGCGGGGATTCAGCTGTCGCAAGCGCGGTCGCGTGCCGAGGATGCGTCCGCTGATGCTGCGGCCTTGGTCGTCATACGGCGTGAGCTCGCAGATGTGATCATCAGAGCCCGGGACCTGACTCGTGCTGTCGAGGCATTGACGCCGAGCGCGCGTTCATCAAAATCTCTATTTGAGGCCGCCGCTAGCCGTTTGGTTGCAACGAGTAATCCGTACATTGCGCTCCAGTGGGCGGAAGGCGGGGTGGTGTCGTTTGCCTACCCGTCGCAAGAGCTCCTCCCGCTCGTCGGGCGCGACCTGCTCGCAACGGAACCGGAACTCCGCGCGGCCCGCGACGCAGATGTACTGCTGCAGGGACCATTACAGGTCAATGATACCCTATGGGCCATTGCCGTTCGGGAGCTTATTTACAATGCATGGGATAGTCTCGCCACCAACGATCCCTACGGCGTCGCGAGCGCGTACATCTTCCTCGAACCCCTCAACGCGCATCTAGCCTCATTGGTCCGCGGCCACGAGATGCGGATCGTTGTCTCGGCCCGAACAGCCGACAGCGTGCGTTGGGTGGGTGAAACGGCGGGATGGGGCGAGGTCGCGCGGCATCAAGACGTGCCGGGCCAGGCGGTCCCCATCGAGGAGATTGGACCAGCGGTCACGGTATCTGTGCTGCCGAGTGCCGCAGTGGGCAGCCATGGTTTC